>NZ_SOHG01000004.1:0-86785 GCF_004403155.1 Cryobacterium sp. Hh7
AGCACCAGTACTGTAGAGTATTGGAATACGTAACATAATTGAATAGTTCACTCAGAGTGTTTGGGTGGCGAAGCGATAATTGTTCGAAACGACTTGACGGTCACACTTTGGTGTGGTTCATCACAAGATGTTTCGGCGGCTATAGCGAGAGGGAAACGCCCGGTCACATTCCGAACCCGGAAGCTAAGACTCTCAGCGCTGATGGTACTGCAGGGGGGACCCTGTGGGAGAGTAAGACACCGCCGGACTTAACTTAGAAAAAACAAAGAGGCCACCCGAAAGGGTGGCCTTTTTGCGTTAACCCACGACAACGAGAGAGAGAAGGCCACGCACAGAAGTGCGTGGCCTTTGCTATCTAATCGCTAGCGGCGGCGGAGCCCGTCCAGGGCTACGGCCAGGACGTCGTCGGCGAGCTGGGCGGCATCCTCTGGACCTTCGGGGCGGTACCATTCGACGATGGAGTTGACCATGCCGAAGAGTAGGCGCGTGACGATGCGGGGATCGATGTCGCTGCGGAGTGAACCCGCATCGCTGGCCTCGATGACCAGGGACGAGACGGCGCGGTCGAAGGCCCGACGGCGTGTGAGAGCCAGCCGCTCGACCTCGGTATTGCCGCGCACGCGGAGCAATAATGTGACGTAGGGAAGCCGCGACGTGAGAACTTGAACGGCACCGCGCAGCACGTAGGCCAGGCGGTCGATAGCGCTTCCGGTCAGCGCTCCGGACTCAAGCAGGACGCCCTCGAGACCATTCAGTGCCTCGTCGAGGGCGAGCTGAAGCACTTCATCCTTGGAGGAGAAGTGGTGGTAGATGGCCGCTTTCGACAGGGCGAGGCGTGTCGCGAGCACTCCCATCGAGGTGGCGTCATAACCGAATTCATTGAACGCGGTGACGGCGATCTCGAGGATGGCGCGTTGGTCGTAGCCGGGGCGCCCGCGCTTGGGGGTGTGTACGTCAGACATAGGTCTTGAGTCTCTCACGCAGGCGGTCCGGACACGACAAACTAGCGAAGGTCGTACACGCGCTTGTGCTTTCCGGTGCTGCGTTCCAGGGTTCCGGGTTCGACGATGAGTACATGGACGCTCGAGCCGATCCGGTCCTTGATCAGGGCAATGAGGAGGTCGCGGGCGACCGTTGACTCCGTATCGGTGGAGTGCTCGTGCCGTTCAATACGCACGGTCAATTCGTCCATGCGGGAGGGTCGGGTCAGTTCCAGCACGAAATGCGGGGAGAGGTGCTCGATGCCGAGCACGATCTCTTCGATCTGGGTCGGAAAAAGGTTGACCCCGCGCAGAATGATCATGTCGTCGTTGCGACCGGTGATCTTCTCCATCCGGCGCATACCTGGTCGAGCGGTACCGGGAAGCAATCGGGTCAGGTCTCTGGTGCGATAGCGGATGACCGGAAACGCCTCCTTGGTCAGCGACGTGAACACGAGTTCACCCGTTTCACCGTCAGGCAGGCCCTGTCCGGTGTCACCATTGATGATTTCCGGCAGAAAGTGATCTTCCCAGAGATGCGGGCCGTCTTTGGACTCGATGCACTCATTGCCGACTCCCGGGCCCATGACTTCGCTGAGGCCGTAGATGTCGAGTGCGTCGAAGTCGAGACGGTCTTCCAGCTCGAGGCGCATCTGGTTGGTCCACGGTTCGGCACCGAGCACGCCGGCTTTGAGACTGGAACGGCGCGGGTCGAGGCCGGCGGCCACCATGGCATCGGTGATCGTGAGGAGGTAGCTCGGCGTTGACAGAATGATGTCGGGCTCGAAGTCGGTGATCATCTGCACCTGCTTATTGGTCTGTCCACCCGACATGGGAATGGCGCAGGCACCGAGTGCTTCGATGCCGGCGTGGGCGCCCAGCCCCCCGGTGAACAGGCCGTAGCCGTAGGCGTTGTGCACCTTCATGCCGGGGCGCACACCCGAGGCGCGCAGGCTGCGGGCGACCAGTCCCGCCCACATTGCGAGGTCATTCTTGGTGTAACCGACCACGGTCGGCAGGCCGGTCGTGCCCGAGGAGGTGTGAATGCGTGCGACCTGGTGCATCGGTACCGCAAACATGCCGAACGGGTACGACATCCGCAGGTCTTCCTTGGTCGTGAATGGCAGCAACGCGACGTCTTCGAGGGTGCGAATGTCGTCCGGGTGCACACCGACCGCATCAAATTTGCGCGTATAGAGAGGTACGTTCTGATAGGCGTGCCGCACGGTGTGCTTGAGGCGAATCAGTTGCAGCGCGCGAATCTCGTCGCGGTCCAGGCGTTCTGCTGCGTCGAGCTCCTCGAGTGCCGGTGCGTGCAGACGGGTCTTGGTCAGCGTTGACATGGTGCCTTCCGGAAGGGTTAGAGGTGGGTGCGAGCGGGAACGGGCAAGTTGGTGGTGCGGCTTCGGCCGCGAAATTCGGCGACCGTGACGTCGTCGTCGATGGTCACCCGCACGTCGTAGATGCCGCTTCGGCCGCTCTTGACCCGCAACAGCGCGGTTGCGGTCAGGTTCTGGCCGCTCGTGGTCGGCTTCAGAAAAATGATGTCGGCGCCGGCGGCGAGCGTCACGTGATGCGAGTCGTTGCAGGCGATGGCGAAGGCCGTGTCGGCGAGAGCGAAGATGAAACCGCCGTGGGTGACATCGAAACCATTGAGCATGTCGTCGCGCACCACCATCGAGACCACCGAGTGGCCCGGCTCGTTACGGTGCACGATCATTCCGAGAGAAGCGGATGCCCGGTCGCGCTGCATCATGGCCTGGCTGCCGGCGGATGCGGCTTGGGTCATTCGGATCTCCTCGTTGAGTTGCCGTTCAAGCGGGGGTTGCCCGCCCAATAATGAGACTATATACTAACTGAACGATCGGTTGGTAATAGAATGCCGTTCAGTGTGCAAAATTCTCGACGTGCCTTACCTTAGCGCCACCAGCTTGTACACGATAAAGATCCGACCACCGCAGTCAACGCAGACCAGGAGCCGATGATGACAAGCACCATCACGCCCGATATGAGCGTCCCCGCCGCAATCAGTGTCGAAGAACAGCAGTTCAACGATCTGATTGAAGCCGATTCGCGCATTGAGCCGCGCGACTGGATGCCCGAGGGCTACCGCAAGTCGCTCGTGCGCCAGATCTCGCAGCACGCGCACTCCGAAATCATCGGCATGCAGCCCGAGTCCAACTGGATCACCCGCGCCCCGAGCCTCAAGCGCAAGGCCATCCTGATGGCCAAGGTGCAAGACGAAGCCGGCCACGGCCTCTACCTCTATTCCGCCGCGCAGACCCTCGGCGCGACCCGCGATGACATGACGGATGCCCTCATCGCCGGCAAGGCGCGCTACTCCTCGATCTTCAACTACCCCACCCCGAGCTGGGCCGACATGGGCTCGATCGGCTGGCTCGTCGACGGCGCCGCCATTTGCAACCAGGTGCCGCTCTGCCGAGCCTCCTACGGTCCCTACGGACGCGCGATGGTGCGCATCTGCAAGGAAGAGTCTTTCCACCAGCGTCAGGGTTTCGAGATTCTGCTCGAGCTCATGCAGGGCACCGACGAGCAGCGTCAGATGGCCCAGGATTCGGTCAATCGCTGGTACTGGCCCGCGCTGATGATGTTCGGCCCGCCCGATGACGACTCGCCCAACTCAGCGCAGTCGATGGCATGGAAGATCAAGCGTCACTCCAACGACGAGCTGCGTCAGCGCTTCGTGAATATGCTCGTTCCGCAGGCCGCCGTGCTCGGCGTAACCCTGCCGGACCCCGACCTGCGCTTCAACGAAGAGACCCAGCAGTGGGATCTCGGCGTGATCGACTGGACCGAGTTCCACGAGGTGCTTGCCGGCCGCGGCCCGAACAATGCCCAGCGTCTGCAGCGTCGCCGCGACGCCCACGACGAGGGCCAATGGGTGCGCGAAGCTGCCGCGGCTTATGCACGTAAACAGTCCACACGAACTGAAGAAATGGCAGCCTCATGACCACTCCCGGCGACTCAGCCGCAGAAATCTGGCCCCTCTGGGAGGTCTTCGTGCGCTCCAACCGTGGCCTCAGCCATGTGCACGTCGGCTCGCTGCACGCCCCCGACGAGACCCTCGCCGTGCGCAACGCCCGAGACCTGTACACCCGGCGTAGTGAGGGCGTCTCGGTCTGGGTCGTACCCGCGGCCGCCATCACCACGAGTGACCCTGACGCCAAGGGCGCCTTCTTCGAATCGCCCGCCGGCAAGAACTACCGCCACGCGAGCTACTACTCCAAGAGCGAGGGAGTGAAACACCTGTGAGTGACGACACTGCGAACAATGACAGCGCTGAAGCGGATGTTCACGGCCACGTCGCCGTCGAAGTCACCACCCTCGACGCCGAGCTGATCGAGGGCCCGTCCGTCGCCACAGCCGACATCGCGGAATACGCACTGTGGCTCGGTGACGACTCACTCGTCCTGGCCCAGCAACTCGGCGCCTGGATCTCCCGCGCTCCCGAACTCGAAGAAGATGTCGCCCTCGGCAACGTCGCCCTCGACCTGATCGGGCACGCCCGGTCCCTGCTGCACTACGCCGGCACCGCCACGGACCGCAGCGAAGACGACCTCGCCTACTGGCGCACCGAGCCCGATTTTCGTTCGCTGCACATTGTCGAGCAGCCCAACGGTGACTTCGCGCACACGATCGCGCGCCAGTTCATCGTGTCCCACTACCTGTTCGAGCTGTACAGCCGGCTGCGGGCATCCGCTGACCCAACCCTCGCAGCGATCGCCGCCAAGGCGGTGAAAGAGGTCGACTATCACCGCGACCACTCCACCCAGTGGGTGCTGCGCCTCGCGCAGGGCACCGACGAATCGCGCCGCCGCATGATCACCGCGATGAGTGACCTGTGGCCCTACGTCGAAGAGATCTTCCGCGACGACCCGCTCATCGACCGCCTCGAGGGAATCGCGGTTCGCCCGTCGAGCCTGCGCCCCGCGTTCGACTCCGCCATCGCGCCGGTGCTCGCGGAAGCCGAACTCGACATTCCGGTGGGATTCGTCGCCTCCGGCGGTGGCCGCACCGGCAAGCACTCCGAACACCTCGCCTTTCTTCTCGCCGAAATGCAGGTGCTCACCCGCGCTCACCCTGGAGCGTCCTGGTGACCACCCAGATGCACGAAGCTGTCGCCCGCCCGCGTCCCACCGACGCGGCCTCGCTCGCCGCCTGGACCATCGCCGCCCAGGTCGTCGACCCCGAGATTCCGGTGCTTACCATTGAAGACCTCGGCGTGCTGCGCGGGGTCAACGTCACCAGCGACGCCGACGGTACCCAGGCAGTCGCGGTCACTCTGACCCCGACCTATAGCGGATGCCCCGCGATGGACGCCATGCGCGATGACGTTCTCGCGGTGCTCACGAGCGCCGGGTACGAGAACGTCTCGGTTCGGCTGGTGCTCAGCCCGGCGTGGACCACCGACTGGATGAGCGAGATCGGCAAAGCCAAACTCCGCGAGTATGGCATCGCGGCTCCGACCGGGCATGCGACCGTGCGCGCCTCAGGTCCGGCCGGCCCGATCCGCCTGAAAATGGCCGTGAAATGCCCGCGCTGTTCCTCGCTCAACACCCGCGAGCTCGCGCACTTCGGCTCCACCTCCTGTAAGTCCCTCTACGAATGCCGAGACTGCCTCGAGCCGTTCGACTACTTCAAGGTGCTCTAATGGCTGCAACACGTCTCGAATCCACGAACGAGGGCGCCACCACCCTGGCGCCGGTCAAGCACCGCGCGCGTTTCCACACCCTGACCGTGGCCGAAGTGGTCCCACTCACCGCCGACAGCGTCGAGGTCACCTTCACCGTTCCGCCCAAACTGCAGGGCGCGTTCGACTACCTGCCCGGCCAGCACCTCGCCCTACGGGCCACGATCGACGGCCAGGAGCTGCGCCGCAGCTATTCGATCTGCCGGCCCGAAACCGCCGGTGAAATCAGCGTTGCGATCAAGCGCGACCTCGGTGGCGCCTTCTCCACGTGGGCCAACAGCGAACTGCACCCCGGCGACGAAATCGACGTGATGAGCCCACAGGGCAGCTTCACCTTGACGCTGAAGGACCTCGACCACAAGCACGTCGTGGGCGTGGCCGCCGGCTCGGGAATCACCCCGCTCATGGCGCTCGCGCACACCGTGCTTGCCGCCTCAGACACCTCGATGTTCACCCTCGTCTACACCAACCGCACCGCGCTCGACGTGATGTTCCTCGACGAACTGGCCGAGCTCAAGGACCGCTACCCGGCCCGCCTCGCGCTCTACCACGTGCTCTCCCGCGAGCAGCGTTCGTCCACGTTGCTGTCCGGCCGCATCGACGAAGAGAAATTTCGGCGCATGCTCGACACCATTCTGCGCCCGGCCACGGTCGATGAGTGGTTTCTGTGCGGCCCCTTCGAACTCGTGCAGCTCTGCCGCGACACGCTGGAGAGCACGGGCGTCGAACGCTCCCACGTGCGCTTCGAACTGTTCACCAAAGGGGAGCCCTCGGCGGCCAACGGTGATCGTGGCCGGCCGGTCATCATCGGCACCGGTGACAAGACGTTCCAGATCGAGTTCACCCTCGACGGCCAGAGCAACACGGTGACGACGCCGGTCAATGCGAACGAGAGCATCCTGAACGCAGCTCTGCGGGTGCGGCCCGACGTGCCGTTCGCCTGCGCCGGCGGAGTCTGCGGCACCTGCCGCGCCAAACTGGTCAGCGGCGACGTCACCATGACCGAGAACTACGCGCTCGAGCCCGAAGAGCTCGCCCGCGGCTACGTGCTGACCTGTCAGTCGCACCCGACCACCGACACCGTCGTTGTCGACTACGACGTCTAACCGATACCAAGAAAGCGGATGTACGTGATCGAGCTCTCAATAGACAACAACGTCGCCCACGTGGTGCTGAGCGCGCCCGACAAGCTCAACGCCCTCGATGCGGCCGCGATCGTCGAACTCGACGCGGCTTACCAAACGGCCGAGCGGGCCGGCGTGCGCGCCTTGGTGCTGAGCGGCGAGGGACGGGCCTTCTGCGCCGGCCGGGATATTTCTGCGGTCGATCCGCGCACCGACGATGTGCTCGGCTACCTCGGTGATCTCGTCACTCCGCTGCTGGAGCGCATGAGCCGGTTTCCGGCACCGACCTTCGCGGCCGCCCACGGCGCCTGCCTTGGCGTCGGACTCGGTCTGCTCATCGCGACCGACGTTGTCTACGTCGCCGACACCGCCAAGATCGGCTCGCCGTTCGCGAACCTCGGCGCCACCCTCGACTCCGGCGGGCACGCCCTGTTCGTGGAACGCCTCGGCGCTCACCGCACCCTCGACCTGATCTACAGCGGCCGGCTCATGTCGGGGGCTGAGGCCGTCGCGGGCGGCCTGTTCAGCCAGGTCTTTCCGGCCGCGGAGCTGACCGAGGTGACGATGCAGGCGGCCGCTCGCGCGGCATCCGGTGCAACGCAGGCCTTTCTCGCGAGCAAAGCGCTCGTGCAGTCACTGCGAGACGAACGCCTCGGACTCTGGCAGAGCATGAGCGACGAAACCGCCGCCCAGGCCGCGCTGTGCGCCACCGGCGACTACCGCGAGGGCTTCGCCGCGTTTCAGGAGAAGCGCAAGCCCGCATTCACCGGCCGCGCCTGACCTGTCCCCAGCTGGGATTGCGGCCAATCCGAGCGGGATCTCTTCGCTTGGATCGTGGTCCAGGGACTCGAGTGCATCGCCTCTCTCCAAGGACGGTCGGCTACTGTGGAGGAGACCGGAGAGGGACCAAATGCACACACGCTGGGCCCGCTTCGCGCGCGGCTGGATCGTCGCCGCGTTCTCAACCTTTGTCGCGGCCCTGTCGCACACCCTGGGTGGCGGTTCGGCGCCGAGCTTCCTGGCCGTCGTCGTATCGCTCGCCTTCGCCGGAATGGTCTGCGTTGTGCTCGCCGGTCGCACTCTGTCGTTCTGGCGCGGTGCCGTGTCGGTGCTGGTCAGCCAGATCATCTTTCACGGACTGTTTTCGCTTGGGGCAACCGGAGGCATGCTCGGAGCTGACGCCATCGCCGCCGCGGCCACCCATCAGCACGCTGCACTGCCCGGTCTGATCGACCCGATGGTCATGGGCGCGACCGCCCACGTCCCACACGACAGCGCGGCCATGTGGCTCGCCCACTTTGGGGCCGCGATCGTCACGATTCTGGCGCTGCGTTTCGCCGAACGCGCGTTCTGGAGTCTCGTCGAAAACGTTCGCCTCGGCATCCGCACGCTGTTCGTGCCCGCCCAACTGGCCGTGCCGATGGCGGCCCCGCAGCGCATTGGGAACGTCGCGCCGGTGCTCACCCCGCGCGATCTGGTTCTGGTGCTGTCGGCGATGCGCCATCGTGGCCCGCCGGTTTTCGCTCTCGCCGCCTAAACCGCAACCAGACCATTTAGCCCACCGCACCGAATGAGTAGCAGAGGCATTGCCCTGCACTGTTCGAGTAGCGCGGGCACCCCACGTTTAAGGACAATCATGAAGGTCACGACCTCTAAATCTGCTGCCACGACCGCTCGCGCTCTGTTCGCGGCCGCCGTTATCGCCCTGGCTCTCGGCTGGGGCACGGCCCCGGCGTCGGCCCACAACGATGAGATTGGTTCCTCACCAGAGGGCGACTCGGTCGTAACCGAGCAGCCCGGTGAATTCTCGGTCACCACGAGCGATCTGCTCCTCGATCTCGGCGGAACCGGCGAGGGAAGCGCCATGGTCGTGACCGGCCCGGCCGACGCACCGCTTTTCTATGGCGACGGGTGCGGTACTGTCTCCGGTGCCACAGTCGAAACGACAGCGCAGCTCGGCGCTGCCGGGCAGTACACGGTGATCTGGCAGACGGTTTCCGTCGACGGCCACCCTATCTCCGACGAGTACACCTTCGACTGGCAGCCGACCGCCGACCAGGTGCTCGCCGACGGGGCCGCCACGGCTCCAACCTGCGGCACGACAGCGGATGCCGTCACGACGGATGCCGCGACCTCGCCCCCCGCAGACCTCGGCTCGACTGATGCTGCTGGCGACAGCACCCCTGCCTGGATCGGGGGGATCCTCGGCGCTGTGGTACTGGCCGGCGCAGCAGCCCTGCTTCTCCTCCGCCGCCGCAAGCGCAGCCGCTAGCTTTCGCCCGCCCTCCCCGCACTTCAATCTCTCGCGGGGGGTGTTGGCGCGCGGGGCAACGTGTCAGGGGCCCCGGGTACAGTAGGCAGGTGAGTTGGAACGCTGAGCTGCCCGGGAACCCCGACGACGTCGAAGCACCCCGCGACGTTGCTGTACCGAGTGAATTCGACGGCCCGAGTGATTTCGACGCGCCCGACGACTACGACGCACCGCCGCCCGAGGCGGACCGGCAGTTCGGCGACCAGCAGTTCCAGCGGCAGCCGGCCTACGCGGGGGCAGCATCCGCTTCGAACCAAGCCAGCGGGCCCGCGGCCAGTCGGCCCGCTGTACCTGTGCGCGCCGCGACCCGCAAATTCAAGACCGCGGCCGAAGCCCTGCACACCGTGTTTGGCTACGACACGTTCCGCGGCGACCAGGCCGAAATTATCGCGCAGGTCGTCGACGGCAAGGACGCCGTCGTGCTCATGCCCACCGGTGGCGGCAAGAGCCTGTGCTATCAAATTCCCGCGCTCGTGCGGGCTGGCACCGGCATCGTCGTCTCGCCGCTGATCGCCCTGATGCAAGACCAGGTCGATGCCCTTACCGCTGTCGGTGTGCGCGCTGAATTCCTCAACTCCAGCCAGGATTCCGCCACCCGCAGCCAGGTCGAACGCGACTACCTCAACGGCGACCTCGACCTGCTCTACGTCGCCCCCGAGCGCCTCTCCAACGAGGCCACCAAGCGTCTGCTCGACCGTGGAACCATCGCCCTGTTCGCCATCGACGAAGCCCACTGCGTGTCGCAGTGGGGCCACGATTTTCGGCCGGACTACCTGGCGCTCAGCGAACTCGCCGACCGCTGGCCCGACGTTCCGCGCATCGCCCTCACCGCCACCGCGACGGATGCCACCCATCAGGAGATCACCACCCGCCTGCAGATGGGCGATGCGAAGCACTTCGTGGCAAGCTTCGACCGGCCCAATATTCAGTACCGCATCGTCGGCAAGTCCGAGGTGCGCAAGCAACTGCTGTCCTTCCTGAAGACCGAGCACCCCGGTGACGCCGGAATCGTCTACGCGCTCAGCCGCAAAACCGTCGACCAGACGGCAGAGTTTTTGCGTCAGAACGGTGTGAACGCCCTGCCCTATCACGCCGGGCTCGATGCCGGCCTGCGCGCCCGCACTCAGTCCCGGTTCCTCCGCGAGGAGGGCGTCGTCATCGTCGCCACGATCGCGTTCGGCATGGGAATCGATAAGCCGGACGTGCGCTTCGTCGCCCACATCGACCTGCCCAAATCGGTCGAGGGCTACTACCAGGAGACCGGTCGCGCCGGTCGCGACGGCGCACCGGCCACGGCCTGGCTCGCCTACGGCCTGCAAGACGTGGTGCAGCAGCGCCGTATGATCGACGAGTCGCCCGGCGATCTCAGCCATCGGCGCAAACTGTCCGCCCATCTCGACGCCATGCTTGCCCTGTGCGAAACCGTGCACTGCCGCCGCGTCAATCTGCTGCGCTACTTCGGCCAGACCAGTGAACCCTGTGGCAACTGCGACACGTGCCTCGAGCCACCGGAGGCCTGGGACGGCACCATCCCCGCCCAGAAACTGCTCTCCACTATCGTGCGCCTGCACCGCGAACGCAACCAGAAGTTCGGCGCCGGCCACCTCATCGACATCCTCCGTGGCAAGGAAACCCCTCGAGCGGCCCAGTATCGGCACACCGAACTGAGTACCTGGGGCCTGGGCGCCGACCTCAGCGACCAGGCCTGGCGCGGCGTCGTGCGCCAGATGCTCGCCCAGGGTCTGCTCGCCACGTCCGGCGAGTACGGCACCCTCATTCTGACGGATGCCGCCGCCGACGTTCTCGGCGGCCGTCGCGACGTGCAGTTGCGGCGCGAACCCGACCGTCCCGCGCGCTCAAGCGCGGCCCGCCGCCCGAGCGCCGCCAAGGTCGCTGCCGCCGACCTCAGCCGCATGCAGGAGACCCTGTTCGAAGCGCTGCGGGTTTGGCGCTCGGCGGAGTCGAAGGAGCAGGGCGTACCCGCCTACATCGTGTTCGGCGACGCCACCCTGATCGCCGTCGCCGCCGCCGGCCCCACCACCCTCGCCGGGCTCGACGGCATCACAGGCATCGGTGCCAAGAAGCTCGAAGCCTACGGCGAGGCCCTGCTCGAGGTCGTCGCCGCCTCCGCCTGACCACCTTGCTTGTGGGGGATCACAGTCCACGCAGCTTGCAGTTGTACTGATCCTACAAAACGGATGCCGTAGACGGCATATATCGTTGTGGCCCCCGCACCGCGCATTTCGCGACCGCACCATGTGGTTCTAACGTGGCGATCACGACTTTCGTGCGATCAGTTAGGACCAATGATGGTAGACACGGCGCAGCGCTCCAACATTCGATCGGCGACGATCGACCCCAGCCTCGAGGTCGGCGTCGATACCGGCCCCATCAAATCCATCGGCGACGAGGCCGCCCCCGTGGTCAACGTCGAACAACTCGGACGACAACTGCTCGGCACCTGGGCCGACGTGCGGCTGAAGGCACGCGAGGTGACCGCCCGCCCCGACATGCAGCGCATTGAAGGCCTCTCGATGGCCGACCACCGCCTGCGCGTGCTCGACCAGCTCAAGGTGCTCGCCGCCAACGGCCACGTGCTGCGCGCCTTCCCCAAGCACCTTGGCGGGCAGGACGACCACGGTGGAAACATCGCCGGCTTCGAAGAACTCGTCATCGCCGACCCGAGCCTGCAGATCAAGGGCGGAGTGCAGTGGGGGCTGTTCGGCGCTGCCGTGCTGCACCTCGGCACCAAGCCGCACCACGACAAGTACCTCCCCGGCATCATGGACCTCAGCGTTCCCGGTGCGTTCGCCATGACGGAGATCGGGCACGGCTCCGACGTCGCGAGCATCGGCACCACCGCAACCTTCGACGCGGCCACCGGCGAGTTCGTCATCAACACCCCGTTTCGCGCCGCCTGGAAGGACTACCTCGGCAACGCCGCGAAGGACGGCATCGCGGCCGTGCTGTTCGCCCAGCTCATCACCCAGGGCGTCAATCACGGCGTGCACGCCTTCTATCTGCCCATTCGCGACGAGCACGGTGACTTTCTGCCCGGCGTCGGCGGCGAAGACGACGGCCTCAAGGGCGGACTCAACGGCATCGACAACGGTCGACTGCACTTCGACAACGTGCGTATCCCGCGCGAAAATCTGCTCAACCGGTACGGCGACGTTGCAGAAGACGGCGCCTACTCCAGCCCGATTGGAAGCCCCGGCCGCCGATTCTTCACCATGCTGGGAACGCTGGTGCAGGGTCGCGTGTCGCTCGATGGCGCCGCCACCGCGGCATCCGCTTTGGCGCTGACCATCGCGATCACTTATGGAAGCCAGCGTCGTCAGTTCACCGCGGGCAGCGACACCGATGAAGAAGTCATCCTCGACTACCAGCGGCACCAGCGCCGGTTACTGCCGCGCCTCGCCACGACCTACGCGCAGACCTTCGCCCACGACGAGTTCCTGGTGAAGTTCGACGAGGTGTTCAGCGGCAAGGCCGACACCGATGACGACCGGCAGGACCTCGAAACCCTCGCCGCCGCGCTCAAGCCACTCTCCACCTGGCATGCGCTCGACACGCTGCAGGAAGCTCGCGAGGCCTGCGGCGGTGCCGGCTTCCTGGCCGAGAATCGTCTGGTCGGCCTGCGCGCCGACCTGGACATCTTCGCAACCTTCGAGGGCGACAACAACGTGCTCCTGCAGCTCGTCGCCAAGCGCCTGCTCACCGATTACAGTCGCAAATTCGCCACAGCGGATGCCGGCGCCCTCGCCCGCTACGTCGTGCAGCATGCCGCCGGTCGCGCCTACCACGGCACCGGACTACGCACCCTCGCGCAGGCCGTAGCCGACCGGGGTTCGACGGCTCGTTCCGTCGGTGCCCTCCGGGACGCCGACGTGCAGCGCGAGCTGCTCACCGACCGGGTCGAGAGCATGATCGCCGAGGTGGCCGGAAAGCTGCGCGGCGCCACCAAGCTGCCCAAGAAGCAGGCGGCCGACCTGTTCAACGCGCACCAGAACGAGCTCATCGAAGCTGCCCGTGCCCACGGCGAACTGCTGCAGTGGGAATCGTTCACCCGTGCCCTCGAGCACACCGACGACGCCGGCACCAATCAGGTACTCACCTGGCTGCGCGACCTGTTCGGCCTCGGCCTGATCGAGAAGAACCTGGCCTGGTACCTCATCCACGGCCGGCTCTCCGCCCAGCGCGCCCAGGCCGTCACCGCCTACATCGATCGGCTGATCGCCCGCATTCGCCCGCACGCCCAGGACCTCGTCGACGCGTTCGGCTACTCGCAGGACCACCTCAGAGCCACGATCGCGAGCGGTGCCGAACGTGAGCGCCAGAATGAAGCCCGCGACTACTACGCCGCCCAGCGTGCCTCCGGAACCGCGCCAACCCCCGAAAAGCCGGTCAAGAAATAGCCGGGCCCCGTCGTACCCAGGTACGACGGGGATGGTGCACAACCATCCCCATGGTTGATGCGCCACAGAGGTCACAAACCATACCGTTTGGTATGGGGGCTTCAGCGCACGAAAACGGGGCCTCACCCATCAACGGAATGAGGCAGGCATGATCCAGGCACAGTCCCTGACCAAGCGCTACGGAAGCAAGACCGCGGTCGACGCGGTCGACTTCACGGTGCAGCCGGGCAAGGTCACCGGCTTTCTCGGGCCGAACGGCGCCGGCAAGTCCACCACCATGCGCATGATCGTCGGTCTGGACAAGCCGAGCGCAGGCTCCGTCATCGTTAACGGCAAGCCGTACCACGAACACAAGGCGCCGCTGCGCGAAGTGGGTGTGCTGCTCGACGCCAAGGCTGTGCACACCGGACGCAGCGCCTACAACCACCTGCGCGCCATGGCCGCCACCCACAACATCCCCACCAGCCGAGTACACGAGGTGATTAACCTCACCGGCCTCGAATCCGTCGCCCGCAAACGCGTCGGCGGCTTCTCCCTCGGCATGGGCCAGCGCCTCGGCATCGCCGCCGCGCTGCTCGGCGACCCGGCCACCCTTATTCTCGACGAGCCGGTCAACGGTCTCGACCCCGAGGGCGTGCAGTGGGTGCGCAAGCTCACCAAGCAGCTCGCCGCCGAGGGCCGCACCGTGCTGCTCTCTTCCCACCTCATGAGTGAGATGGCCCTCACCGCCGACCACATCATCGTGCTCGGTCGAGGCCGGGTGATAGCGGATGCCTCGGTCGCCGACATTATCGCCTCGGCCGCGCAGAACACGGTTCGCGTGCGCACTCCGCACACCGCAGCTCTGGCCACTCTGCTCGCCCAGCCGGATGTGACCATCACCAACGTTGAGCAGGACGTGCTCGAGATCACGGGACTTTCTGTGAACGACATCGGCGACCGCGCCGCCGCCGCCCAGATCTCCCTGCACGAACTCTCGGCGGTGAGCGCCTCGCTCGAGGACGCATACATGAAACTCACCCAGAACGAGGTGGAGTATCGCACCGGTGATGCGTCCTCTCACACCGAAGCGGAGGTTGCCCGATGAGCACCCTGACCAACCCCGTCCAGCCGTCCGCAGCCCGCACCTCCTTCGTGCCGACCGGATCCGGGCTCAGCATCACCGGCCTGCTCCGCTCCGAATCGATCAAGCTGTGGAGCCTGCGCTCCACCTACTGGACGCTCTCGCTCGTTGTCGTGGTCTCGCTCGGCATCGCCGTGCTGATGTCGTTGGCCATGTCGGCGTCAACGGCCGGATTCGATCCGGCCACCGGTGCCCCCATGGCCGTGGAGAGTGCGCAAATGTTCGTGCTCGTCTCCACGACCGGTCTCGGACTTGGCCAGCTGATTGTCGCCGTCCTCGGCGTGCTCTCGATCAGTGGCGAGTACTCCAGCGGCATGATCAAGTCGACGCTGACCGCGGTGCCCAATCGTCTGCCCGCACTCTGGGCCAAGGTCGTCGTGCTGTTCGGTTTCACCTTCCTGGTCGGCCTGATCAGCGTGGTCGGATCGTTTCTCGTGGCCATGCCCATCCTGGGCGCCAAGGACCTGAGTGCGAGCCTGTTCGACACCGAGGTGTTTTTGCCGCTGCTCGGTAACGCGCTGTTCCTCGCGATCATCGCCGTGTTCGCCCTCGGCATCGGCACGATTCTGCGCAGCAGCGCCGGCGGCATTGCCACGGTGCTCGGAATCACCCTGCTCCTGCCGACGGTGTTGGCCGTGCTGTCGATGTTCGTTGAGTGGATCGCCGACATCGTGCCCTACCTCTTCACCGTGGCCGGTGCGACGATGATCACCCCGAACGCCATGGAATCCTGGCAGGGCTTCCTGATCGTGCTCGCCTGGGTGGTCGTGAGCCTCGGCGTGGCCGCGCTGCTGCTCAAGCGCCGGGACGCCTGAGGCGCCACGACCCGTAGAGTCGATAGATGAGCACCACCACCTCTCCCCCCGGGCGCACTCTGGCGCCGGGGGGAGACCTGCGCCTGCCCACCCCGCCCGGAATCGTGCGGCGGTTCTGGACCAGGCATCCCCACCTGGCCGACGGCCTCGTTGCGGCGATCTACGTCGTTCCGATGGTGCTCACCCTGGTGCTCAACCTGCTCGACGATGACCCGGCTCCGCTCCCGGACGCGTTGCTCAATGCCGGCCTCATGCTGCTGCTGGCCGTCGCACTGTTCTTTCGCCGACGGATGCCGCGGCTCGTCCTGGCCCTGACCTGGATCGGCCTGCTCACCTTCGCCGACTACGGCGAAGTGCACCTCATCGCCCAGCTCCTGGCGCTCTACGCGGTCGCGGTGTATTCGGACGTGCGCAGCGCGTGGACCGGTTTCAGCGCATCCGTTCTGCTGGCCGGACTGGCCGCCTGGCTCACCGATAATCCCGACGAGGTCCCCTGGATTCCGGTCGCGGTCCAGGTGGCGATCATGCTGCTCGCCGCGACCCTGGTCGGCGTCAATATGGGCAACAGCAAGCGCTACGTCTCGTCGCTTCTGGACCTTGCCGCGCAGCTGACCCGCGAACGCGACCAGCAGGCGCAGCTCTCCCGCATCTCCGAGCGCGCCCGAATCGCCGGCGAAATGCACGATGTGGTCGCCCACAGCCTCTCGGTCATGGTGGCGCTCGCCGACGGTGCCCACGCCATCGCCCCCAAAGACGTGGAGCGATCCCGCGCGGCGATGCTCGACGTCGCGGCCACTGGGCGCCGGTCCATGTCCGAGATGCGCCGGCTGCTCGGGGTGCTCGAGGTGGACACCGACCCGGCCCCGCGCGCTCCGCAGCCGGGCATCGACGAGCTGACCGACCTCGTGGAATCGTTTCGGTCGACCGGGCTTCCCGTTGTTCTGGAACGCAGCGGGCGTGAGCCGAGCAATGCGAGCGTGCAGCTAACGATTTTTCGGATCATCCAGGAGTCGCTGACCAACGTGCTGCGCTATGCGGACACTCCGACCCGGGTGGTCGTGCGCCTGCAATCGTCGCCCGGTGCCGCCCAGGTCACGATCAGCGACAATGGGCGGCATGCGGCAGTGGCAAGCGTTCGCGGTTTCGGGCGCGGCTTGATCGGAATGCAGGAACGCGTGGCGATCTATGGTGGAACCTTTGAGGCAGCGCCGGAACTCCGCGACGGCTGGCGCGTACACGCGACCCTGAACTTTGAGGACGAACAATGACTCCCCGTTCCGCACCGATCCGTATCCTGCTGGTAGATGACCAGGCCCTGTTGCGCGTGGGTTTTCGCATGGTGCTGGAAGCCGAAGACGACTTCACCGTCGTCGGCGAAGCGAGCGACGGCGCGCAGGCGATCGACCTCGCAGCCAGGCTGAAACCCGACGTGGTCCTGATGGACGTGCGCATGTCCGGCATCGACGGCATCGAGGCGACCCGGCAGATCATGGCCGCCCAGCCGGAGACCCGCATCATCATCCTCACCACCTTCGACCTCGACGAGTACGCCTTCGGTGGTCTGCGCGCCGGTGCTAGCGGCTTCCTGCTGAAAAACGCCGAACCCGGGGAGCTGATCGCCGCGATCCGCACGGTGGTCTCGGGTGAGGCATCCGTTTCACCGCGGGTGACCCGGCGCCTGCTCGACCTGTTCGGCACCAAATTGCCGCAGCCCGAGACGGGAGGGGCCTCCAATGCCATGGCGCTCGCGGCGCTCACCGACCGTGAAACCGAGGTTTTTCTGGCCATCGCCGAGGGGCTCTCCAACACCGAATTGGCCGAACGCTTCTTTCTCTCCGAATCGACGGTGAAAACCCACGTCGGGCGAATCCTCCACAAGCTCGGGCTGCGCGACCGGGTGCAGGCGGTCATTCTGGCCTACGAGGTGGGACTCGTCGGCAGCTGATCCGGGGCCGCGCACACGAGGGGCATAGGCTCGAAGCATGCGAACCTTCTACCCCGAGCTTGAACCCTACGAAACCGGCATGCTCGATGTCGGTGACAACCAGACCATTTACTGGGAAGCCTCGGGCAACCCCGACGGCAAGCCCGCGGTGTATCTGCACGGCGGCCCGGGTGGCGCGTCCGGCCCGGACCAGCGTCGGGTATTCGATCCGGCGAAGTACCGCATCATTCTGTTCGACCAGCGTGGCTGCGGTCTCAGCACGCCGCACGCGAGCGAGCCCGACGTTGACCTGAGCGTGAACACCACCTGGACTCTCGTCGCCGACTTGGAAAAACTGCGCGAGCACCTCGGCATCGACCGCTGGCTGGTCTGCGGCGGATCCTGGGGCAGCACCTTCGCGCTCGCCTACGCCGAGACCCACCCCGCCCAGGTCACCGAACTCGTCGTGCGCGGTATCTTCACCCTTCGCCCGGTCGAACTCGACTGGTTCTACGAGGGCGGCGCCGCGGCAATCTACCCCGACCTGTGGGAATCCTTTCTCGCTCCGGTCCCCGAAAACGAACGCGGCCACCTGATCGAGGCCTACGGTCGGCTGCTGCACGACCCGGACCAGTTCGTGCGCGAACGCGCCGGCGTGGCCTGGGCCACCTGGGAATCCTCCACGATCACCCTGCTGCAGGAGCCAGACAAGATCGCGCACTTCTCCGACCCAGCCTTCGCTGTGGCCTTTGCCCGCATCGAGAACCACTTCTTCGCCAATAGGGGCTGGTTCACGCCGAACCAGCTGATCGACAACGCCTCCCGGCTCGCCGAAATCCCCGGTGTCATCGTGCAGGGCCGCTACGACATGTGCACGCCGGCCTTCACCGCCTGGGACCTGCACAAGAACTGGCCCGAGGCGGAATTCAAGCTGATCCCCGACGCCGGCCATGCCTTCGACCAACCCGGAATCCTGGACGCCATTATCGAGGCTACCGACCGCTTCGCCAGCTAACGTACGTACCCGGTCAGCGCGTCTTGCGCCGCAGTATCCGCTTACCGTAGCGGCCGATGGTGGCGATGTCTGAACGACGCAGACCGTAGAACTGCAGCATTCCGATTCCAAACACCCGCGACAGGAACAGCAGGTTGAGGTTGCTCGTGATGATGTTGCCCGCGAGCGTCGTGAGCGCCGCTCCCATCGCCCCCAGCAGCGGCGCGAGGATGATGAGCATCACAATGTTGATGACGCACGAAATGGTCAGTGCGATGCTGCGCAGCCCGGGGCGGCCGCGCGCGCTCAGCCCGGCGCCAGCAATGGAACCCGGCGTGAGCAGCACAACGGCAACGAGGAGTACCGCGGCAATCGGAATCGATTCGCGAAAGCCCTCCCCGAACAGAAACGGCAGCCACCACAGCATGGACACGCCGAGTGCCAGTGCTGCCAGTGCCGAGAGCGCCGTCGAGATGCGGGCAGACGAACTGAGACGTTCGTCCTCAGGCTTGGCCGCTTCGTTGACGAACGAGACATCACGCACCGCGTGGTGAATGATCAACGGCAACTCGCTGATGCTCACCGCCACGACGTAGAGTCCGAGCTGGTAGGTACCGGCGAGCGGCGTCAGCAGCACCTGATCGAGACGCGTCAGGAGCACGCCCGACAGCGAACCGACCCACATTCGGCTGCCGTAGCTGAGGAGCCCGCGCATGCGTGCTTCGGGCGGAACCTCGTGCGCGCGCGGGTCGAGGCTGCGCATGCGCCCGATGTAGACAAAGGCGCCGACCACGGGCATGGCAGCGACCGTGATGGTGGCCACGAGCGGGGTGAGCGTTCCTGTCAGCCAGAACGGGATGAGGACCGCGAGGCGCAGAACCGACGAGATAATGCGTTCCATGGATACGAGCCGCCAGCTGCTCGTGGCCGAGGCAACGCCGCGGAGTATCCCCACGAGAAGGTTCGGCACAATGGCCAGACTGGCGAACACGATCAGTAGCTGAACGCTCGGGTCGCCACCACTCAACAAAGGTGGTGAAAAGACGATGGCGGCGGTCGCGAATAGTCCGGCGATGCCCAGAATAAGCATCCCCCGACCCGCTGCGTTTCGCGCCAACGCTGGCTTTTTCGCGATTATCCACGTGACGGCTTCGGGAATTCCAAACGTGGCTATCGTGACGACCAGTGCCAATGGTGCCGTCGCCGCTGCCACCGCACCACGCCCGTCAACCCCCAGTGCCTGCGCCAAGATGGGGCCGGAGAACAGTGCGACGAGCGGGGGAAACGCGTTGCCCAGCAATGCGACCGTCATATTACGCGAAACTGTGCCGGTCCGATTGGGCAGTAGATCGGGCTTGCGTTTCGTTGGAGCTGCGGGTGAGGCGTCCTCGGGCAAGGCGGTAGCTCCCATTGGCTCAGGGCGTGGATCAAGCTGAAAACGCCACTGTACACGCAGCATGTCAGCAGGGTGCGACCCCCGATCGGGGGGAATCGCACTGGGAATTCACCCGACTCGGCCTTGATCCCGTGCCCTCATGGTCCTACTGTTGTGCCGATGCGGTCGCGCGGCAGGAACAATACCCGAATTGTTTCGGGCGCGGCCCGGTGCGGGGCCGAACGACCTACATGCGCAAGTCGACACAACAGACCGTGACAAAACAGCGCGCGAGCGCACGCGCGAGCGCACGCCAGACGCGCGAGCAGCCCGTGCCGCTCGCCGTGAATTCCGGCCGTGATCGGGTGCCCTCGACCGAGGCGGTGGTGCCGCGTTCGACCAAAATCCTTGCTGTCATCGTGCTGGTCCTGATCGGTCTGCGACTCGACCTTCCGCTCGGCATCACCGTCGGCTACCTGGCGGCCGCAGCGCTGATTCCGCTCTGGCTGCCCACGCTGGGCCGCTATCGGGGCGCGCTCACCCTCGTGGTGATCGGCTTCGTCGCCGTCGGCTCCGGCATCTGGCTGTCCGTACTCGCCGAACCCACCCACGTCATCGCGATGAGCGAACTGGCCGGCAACTCCATCGGGCTGGTTGGCCTGTTGTGCTCCTTCGGCTTTGTGCTTTGGACTCGCAGCGTACTGCCCGACTCGTGGGTGGCCCTGTGGTTTGGGCTCGGCCTGCTCGGGAGCGTAACCACCGACAACGCCCGGTTCTTCGACAATCCCTGGCGCTTCGGATTCTCCTTTGCCCTGACAGTGGTGATCCTCGCCATCGCGCACATTCTTGATCGTCGCTGGTTCGACCTGCTCGCTGTGCTCGGGCTGACAGTCTTGTCAATGGTCACCGATGCGCGCTCGTCCTTCGCGATCCTGCTTCTGACCCTCATTCTCGTGGCTTGGCAGATGCGCCCGACCAGCCGGTTTCGTTACCTGCGCATCAGATCGGGCGCCGGGGTTGTCGTCGCCCTCGGTGTGCTCGCCGTCGTCGTGTACAACCTGGGGCAGGCGGCCATCGTCGCGGGGCTGTTCGGCGAGGCGACGCGGGCCCGCACCATCGACCAGCTCAACACTGCCGGGTCGCTCATTCTGGGCGGGCGACCGGAACTGGCCGCGACGGCGTCCCTGATGGCACACCGGCCATACGGGTTCGGGGCCGGCACGCTGCTGAATCCGACCGATCTGCTCGCGGCGAAGACGGGAATGGCATCGATCAGCTACGACCCCGACAATGGGTACGTCGAAAACTACATGTTCGGCGGCAATATCGAACTGCATTCGGTGCTCGGCGACCTCTGGGCACGGTTCGGCATTCCCGGTGTCCTGCTGGCCGTCGTCATTCTTTTTCTGGTTTTGCGCGGGGTCGGAGCCGCGGTTGCCGCGAACCGGGCCAGTGGAATTCTGCTGTTTCTGGTCGTGAACACCGTGTGGGTCTTCTTCTTCGGCCCGCTGTACACCGCGGCGCGACTGCTCATCCTGGTGCTCGCGCTGACTTTGATTCCCAAGGGTCCCGATCTGCCGAACCCCGTCCGTCGCCGGGTGGCAGCACTGTTCCCCTTTGGCAAGTCTCTCAAGACCACGCCCCGTGACTGACGCCGCCTCGTTCGTCATTCGCGGCACGCTACGCGAAGACTGGATCGACGTGGCAAAGGGCATCGCGATCACCCTCGTTGTGCTCTATCACTCGGTCATGTACCTCGACCGGGTCGGTCTGGCCGGCGACCTGGCGCCGCTCAACCCACTGCTCGACACCTTCCGTATGCCCCTGTTCTTCTTCATATCCGGACTCCTCGCGGCCCAGGCCATTCGGCTGCCCTTCTGGCAGCTGTTTCGTAAGCGGATGTCCCTGCTGCTGTATCTCTACACGGCCTGGGTCGCCGCCCAGACGCTGTTCCTGCTGGCCCTGCCGCCGATCGGCCCCGAGGGGCCCTTTGCCAGGTGGTCCGACCTGGTTACCCTCTTCATTCGGCCGAATATAAATCTCTGGTTCATCTACGCCCTGCCCATCTTTCTCACCGTGGCCTGGCTGACTCGGCGCTGGCATCCGCTCATTTCCGTGTCCGTAACGGGAGCGCTCGCCGTGCTGTTCGGCTCGCAGGTTCTGCACACGGGTACGCCGTGGGACAAGATGGGCCGTTACCTCGTCTTCTTCCTGGCGGCGATCTGGCTGGGCCCGCGCGTGCGACGCCTGATTCCGCGGGTGCGGTGGTGGCACATGGCCGTGCTCTGTGGCTTGTATGCCGGCGTTGTGCTCCTCATGGTGAAACTGTCATTGACGCGGGTACCGTTCGTGCTCCTCGCCGTGAGCGTGCTGGCAGTGCTGGTGGGCATCAGCGTGGCCGTCGTTCTGTCGCGCGCACCGATGTTTGATTTCATGCGGGTGCTGGGTAGCCGCACGTTGCCCATCTATCTGGTGCATACCTTTCCCATGGCGGCGCTCGCAGCGATCGTCATGGCCGGCGGCGTGACGTTACCGACGGATGCCGCAACGGCGGTTCCGCTGCTGCTGTGCGGCGCGGCAATCGTGCTGGCTCTGGCCGTCTACCGCCGATTTGCGGCCGTGCCGGGAGTGTTTACCGTGCCCATTGCCTCTTGGGCAGCGCAGCCGCGCAAGGCCGTGCGGGAGCAAACCGAAGCATCCGCTTGATTGTGCCCGATGTTTGCGGCAGTTACGGGAACAACACGAAAAGAACGGGTTTCTCGGCCGAGAAACCCGTTCTTTGGTGCATTGGCTGCTCGCCTACGGTTAGGGGGTGCTCGTGCGTGGTTGCCGAAGACCGGCCGCATCGGGGCGCGTGAGAGCGTCGAGCGCCCGACGCAAGATCGTGCTGGAGGTATTGACCGTGTAGGGGAAGTACACGACCTCAACGCCGACAGCAGCGAACTCGTTCTCGAGGTGTACCCCGCGGGGGGTGCCTCGCCAGTCGTCGCCCTTGAAGAACACGTCAAAGCGGAGGTCGCGCCACGTGTCGAGCTTGTCCTCGACGACTTCGGCGACGGCCTCGTCCACGAAGGAGATGTGTCGAACAATCTCCAGACGTTCGACCAGCGGCACGACGGGGGTGATGCCCTTGGTGAGTTGGAGCATCTCGTCGGACACAACGCCGGCGATCAGGAAGTCACACTGGCTCTTGGCGTGCTTGAGAATATTGAGATGTCCAACGTGGAAAAGGTCAAACCCGCCAGCCGCGTAGCCGATGTGCAGCCCGCTCTGCCGGGCAGCAAGGAGCCCGGGGGACCCGTCACCAGCGGGCTTCAGCGGGTTCGCGCGGTGAGGTTTCGTTTCTGGAGGAATCGCTGTGGTCGGGTGCGGGGTGGTCGGGTGCTTGGGGGTCACAGAAGGCTCAGATTTCTCTCAGGCTGCAGCGCGAGCTCCAACAGGATTCGGGTAAGAGAGGCAGTGAGGAATCCTAACCTTTATCCTTCAGCCTGACTAGGGGTGAGAAATGAACGGATGCCGGTCCGCCGGCGCACGCCCCGACGGACCAACGACGGTCGGGCCTGCAGTTTTTCGCGGCATAAGCCCGAAATTCGTGAAGTCAAGTATAATTCCGGCACCACGGGGCCGTCCGAAGGCCACCGTCCGAGTTGAAATTGAGGTTTTCTTATGGCGCGGAGCGTTCGGTCGCCGATAGTGGCAATGATCGCGACAGCAGCTTTGGTGGCGACGATTTTTTTTGGTACCGGCAGCGCGCAAGCGGACACGGCACCGCCAAATTCTTCCACCCCCAAAACTGTCGCGGCCGATGCGTTGCCGACCGCCCAAATCAACGGGGTGGTGTGGACCCAGACGATCGTCGGAAACACCGTTTACGTCGGTGGCCAGTTCACTCGCGCACGCCCCGCTGGAGCTTCGGCCGGAACGAGCGAGGTGACGCGCAACAATCTCATGGCGTACAACCTGTCGACTGGTGTCATGACGTCATTCAACCCCAACCTCAATGGCGCGGTGCGGGCGATTACCGCCTCGCCAGACGGATCTCGCATCTACGTGGGTGGAGCCTTCACGACCGTCGGGTCCGTGACGCGAACTCGATTGGCGTCCTTCAGCACGGCCACCGGGGCGCTCGATTCCAGCTGGAAACCCACGGCGAACAACACCGTCAGAGCGCTTGGCGCGTTTGGGAGCACCGTCTTCGCGGGGGGGAGCTTCACCTCGGCCAACTCTCAGGGGCGACAGCGGATCGCGTCGTTCACCGGTTCCACCGGATCGCTCGGTACCTGGAAGGGCACGGTGCCCGACGGGGCCGTGAACGCACTGACAGTTTCCCCGACCGGAGACCGGGTCGTCATCGGCGGATCGTTCACCTCCTACAACGGCGCGACGACTCCCGGCTATGGAATGGCGGCGACGAATTCCAGCTCGGGCGCCGGAATGACCTGGAACATCGGCAAGCTCATCAAGAATGCTGGCCCTAACGGTTCTATTCTGTCGCTCACCTCGGATTCCGGCGGCGTCTACGGCACTGGCTACGACTATGGCCCCGGCGCCATGTTCGAGGGAACGTTCCGGGCCAGCTGGAGCAGCGGCAACACCGTCTGGATCGAGGACTGTCATGGTGACACCTACTCGGCCGTTCCGGTCGGCGACGTCGTGTACACGACCGCGCACGCCCATTTTTGTGGAAACATCGGTGGGTTCTCGGAAACCAGTCCGCGAACCTTTCATCGGACTCTGGCCTTTACGAAAAATGCAACGGGCATTATCACCCGAAACAGCACGGGTGGGAGCTACTTCAACTTTGAGGGGCGCCCCCGCCCGTCACTGCTGACCTTCTACCCCGACATCAATGCCGGCAACTTTACCGGTCAAAGTCAGGGGCCGTGGAACGTAGCCGCCAACTCCCAATACGTGCTCTACGGCGGCGAGTTCACGCTCGTCAACAATAAGAGGCAGCAGGGACTTGTGCGCTTTGCGGTGTCGTCTATCGCGCCAGACAAAGAAGGGCCGCGGGTGACCGGTGCCAGTTTCACGCCAATGCTCACCACACCAACCGCCGGAACGGTCAAGGTCACCTGGAAGTCGAACTACGACCGCGACAACGAATTGCTTACCTATCAGGTCTTGCGAAACGGCGCTGTCGTGCGCACGCAAACGGGTCTCTCCGTAGACTGGAGCCGTCCCACGATTAGCTGGACAGACACCGGCCGTACGCCCGGAACGACGTACTCGTACCAAATTCGGGTGAGTGACCCGTTCGGCAATACCGTCACCGGTGATGCCGTCAGTGTGAGAGTTGCCAGCGCCGCTACCCTCACGCAGACACCGGACCCGACTGCGTCCACTGAACCGAAAGTCGCTCCCGACGTGAATCTGTTGCCGGCACCTGAGGTCGCTCCCGACTCACAGGTGGTGCCGGAGCCGAAGGTGGTGCCTGAGCCTGAAGCGGTTCCCGACCCGGACGTCGTGCCTGAGCCCGAAGCGGTTCCCGCCCCGGACGTTGTGCCTGAGTCCGCAGAGGTTCCCGACCTGAACGTGCTGCCTACGCCGAAGGGACAGGGTTAGCCGATCAGGAATGGCGTTAGCGGACCGTGCGGCGGGCTGGCCGGGCAACGGCCCGGCTGAGAACCTGGGTCAGCGATATCAGACGGCGTTCCTTCGTAAAGTGCAGGTTGACCGTCGACGGTTCGGGCAATGCTTCCCGAGCTCGGACGGACCGCTCCAGAGTGAGGATCGCCGACGAAATATCAGCCAGGGGTGTACCGGTGCGTGCCACGCCGATGCCGCCGACAATGGGCAACACCTCGCCGGGCCCACCGTCGGCGAATCCCGCAGCCCGAACCCCCGCTCGCCATGCTTCAACGGGAACGAGGCCAAACGACTCGGGCATGGAGGGAAAGCAGGCAACAGCGTCAATCTCGCTCGCGATGGCTTCCACGGATTTTGCCTCACCGCGGTATTCGATACGTGGGTCGCCGTCGATCAGGTGCAACACCGCGTCGAGAGCGGACTCCTGACCGGGAAATGGCGCACCGAACAGAAGAAGTCGCCAGGAAGGACCGGTTGTCGGACGTTGGGGGCTCGCCGCCGGCCACAGGGACTGGAGCGCCTGAGCCACCTCGAGGTGTCCCCGGCGACCATTGACGCGGCCGATGACGGCGAGGGTGAACGGGTCGTGGAGCGTCGGTGCTCCGACGGCAATGACCGGGTCGAACACGGGCGACGTCACGGTCAGCCGCGTGCGGGCGACCCCGTTGTGCTCCAGCCACGCTGCCGTGGCTTCGCTGCAGGCGCAGATCGGAAAGCGGCCGGGGGCCAGGAGTATCCTAACCAGGAGATTTCCCAAGCGGCTGGGGAGAAGCTCGTGCACCGACAGATAAAAACTCTTGCGTTTCAGGCGCAGGAGTGGAATGTACGCGGCGAGGGCGAGCGTCCACAAGACCACGACGTCGGCGTGGGTAATTTCTGGTCGAAGACGAATCGGATGCAGGAGGTCTGAGATCTTGCTGAGCCTCAGGACCGACAGCCCCGGGTCAACGATGACGGTCGCAGAGAGTCCGGACTGAGCCAGCTCTTCTGCCAGTGGTCCGGCATTTGGCACGATGACGGCCACTGTGTGGCCGAGGCTGAGGAGGCAGGAGATCTCCTGAATGAGCACGCGAGAGGCCCCGTAGGCGTCATTGTTCCCGTGCAGGATTGCGATGCGCATGTGTGGGCCTCATCAGTGGTCGGCAGCTTTCACACACTGTACAGGGTGGGCGGGTACCCCCAAAGTGGGCTCAGGTGCCCCCTTGGAAAGAAAACCTCTCGCGTGTATTAATAACTCAACGACGTCTTCACCCGATCTATTTTTTGAGCGGGTCCTCAGCTTGGAGTTCGATCATGGCCGTGCATGACCCCGCCGATACCGGCCCAAACTCCGCGGGCCGACGGCGTCGGCTGTGGTGGATCGCCGTGGCCGGACTGCTGGCCCTGCTCGTGGTCATCATGCTGGTGGCTAACGGTTGGGCATCCCAACGTGCCGATTCGGCCGATGTCACCGCGACGCGGTCCGTGACGACCCCATCCCCCGCTCCCTCCCGGTCGCCCGGCCCTTCGCCCAGCCCCGTGCCGGCCGAAACGACGCCGCCCGCCCCGAGCGTCCCCGACCCGAACGCCGGAGTCGGCGTTCCATCGAGCGAGGTCGCTCCGCCACGGGTTCAGGAACCGGTCCCACTGACGGACCCCGCCGTGGCCGTGCCCGGGGTCGTGTTCAGTATCAGCGAGCTCGAGGCGGTCGAGGGTGTGGCCCGGGGACCGGGCGAGATTGCCGGGCCGTCGCTCCGGTTCGCCGTCTCTGTTCGCAACGACACGACTGCGACCGTGTCGTTGACGTCAACCGTCGTCAACTTCTTCTTTGGGGCTGCCCAGTCGCCGGCCACCGAACTTGCCGCGCCAGGCGGAGTCCCATTTCCTGACTCGGTCGCCGCGGGCCAGGCCGCGCAGGGCGTGTTCGTTTTCACTGTCCCCGCTGATGCGCGAGACGAAGTGCAGATCGCCGTCGACTACTCGGCTGGCGTGCCGATCGTGCTCTTTGAGGGCGCGGCACCGCACTGACCAGGCCGTGCAAATGGCTCCCCCCCATAGAGGGTATTCCGTACTGAGAAAATCTCACTAGACTCCGTTGAATGCGACGGCCACCCGACGGCCCCGCTCCTCCTCCGAGTAAGGAAACATCGTGGGATCTCTCTACGCGTCTCGACTGAACCTCGCAGGTCTGATTTCGGTTCGTAATCGGCCAGCACGCGCCGGTGTTTTCGGATTGCTGACCGCTGTTGCGGTCGTCGCCGCCGTTCTCACGGTTCCACTTCAGGCCGTAGCCGACACCGCTCCTACCGATCCGGCGACGCCGGTGACGATGGCCGCGGATTCCCTGCCCACCGCGCAGATCAACGGTGTGGTGTGGACCCAGCTGATCGTTGGCAACACAGTCTATGTGGGGGGTGAATTCACCAGAGCCCGCCCGGCCGGCTCCGGCGTTGGGGTGAATGAGGTGGTGCGCACCAATCTGCTCGCCTACAACCTGACGACCGGTGTGCTGATCCCGACGTTCAGCCCAAACCCCAACGGTGCGGTTCGAGCACTCGTCGCCTCCGCAGACGGCAGCAGAATCTATGCCGGCGGCTCGTTCACCTCCGTGAGCGGAGCTAATCGGTACCGTCTGGCGGCCTTTGACACCGGCACGGGCGCGCTCGTCGCCTCGTTTGCCCCAGTCCTGAACGCTCAGGTCAAAGCGCTCGGATTTTCGGGTGGCACGTTGTTCGCTGGCGGGGTCTTTAGCACTGCCGGTGGTCAGCCGCGCCCTCAGATTGCGTCCTTTGACGCCTCCAACGGTGCGTTGAAGGCCTGGTCAGGAACCCCGAGCGGCGGCGCCGTCAACGCCCTCACCGTCTCGCCCGATGGTGCCAAGGTCATTATCGGCGGCGCCTTCACCTCGTACAACGGCGCCAGCACCCCCGGCTACGGGATGGCGGCCCTCGACGCCGTCACCGGCGCCTCCCTGCCCTGGGCGGTCAACTCGCTACTCCGTAACGGAGGGATCAACGGCGGGATCACGAGCCTGACCTCCTCGCCCGATGGTGTCTTCGGCACTGGATACGACTATGGCGCTGGCGCCAACTTCGAGGGCACCTTCCGCGCCAGCTGGTCGGACGGTTCGATCATCTGGATGGAAGACTGCCACGGTGACACCTACTCCGCGGCCCCGACGCAGAATGTCGTCTATACCACCGGTCACGCGCACTACTGCGGCAATATTGGCGGACCGGTCGAGACGGCGCCGCGCTCCTACCACCGCACCCTGTCGTTCACGATGGCCACCACCGGACTCATTACGCCGAACGCCGTGGGCAGCTACGACAACTTCGTCGGCAAACCTCGACCGAGCCTATTGAGCTTTTACCCGGACATCAACACCGGCGTCTACACCGGGCAAGGGCAGGGTCCCTGGAACGTCGTGACCAATGGTCAATACCTCTTGTACGCCGGCGAGTTCACCAATGTCAACAACAAGGGGCAGCAGGGTCTGGCGCGATTCGCCAGCTCCACGACCGCGACCAATAAAGAAGGGCCCCGCTTGGCCAACGCGGCCTTCGTCGCGTCGGCTTTCGTTCCAGACCTGCAATCGCTCTCGACCGGCACGGTGCGCATTGGGTGGAAGTCGGCCTACGACCGTGACAATGAGCGACTCAAGTACGAAGTCCTGCGTGATGGAGTATCGGTCGGCACCGTATTGGGCCTATCCGTCGACTGGTCCCGACCCAGCATGGGCTGGACGGACAGTGGGCTGTCCCCCGGGCAGGCATATTCCTATCAGATCAGGGTGAGCGACCCGTTTGGCAACGTGAAGACCGGAAGTCCGGCATCCGTTACCGTCGCAAGTGCCGGGAGCTACAGCGCGTACGCATCCGCGGTTCGTGCGGACTCGCCGACGTCCTACTGGCCGCTCGGCGAAGCCAGCGGAACGACGGCCTTCGACTGGGCCGCCGCCGCCAATGCGCAAACCAACTCTGGCGTGACCAGGGGCGTCGCGGGTGCCCTCAGCGGTGACAGCGGCTCTGCTTCGCGGTTCAGCGGCACTACGACCGGGTTCGCCGCGTCCAGCGCGTTTGAAACGCCGCGCGGCGACTTCAGCGTAGAGTCCTGGGTCAAGACCACGACCACGCGTGGCGGTAAAATAATCGGCCTCGGCAATAGCGCCACCGCCAACTCCGCCGCCTACGACCGCCACGTTTATATGGACAATACCGGCCGAATCTGGTTCGGAGTCAAGCCGGGTGTTCTCCGCACGCTCAAAACGACGGGGTCCTACAATGACGGACAGTGGCACCACATCGTCGCCACCGTCGGCGCAAACGGTATGTCACTGTACATCGACGGAGCACTCGCCGCCCAACGCACCGACACGACGTCCGCCGCCCCGATTCAAGGCTACTGGCGCATTGGCGGCGACAATCTGAGCGGCTGGACCAGCCGGCCCCTGAGCGACTACATCGCCGCTGACATCGATGAAGTTGCCGTGTATCCGACCGCACTCGGGGCGGCATCCATCGCGAACCATTACGCCGTGGGCAGCTCCGGCCCTCAGGCCAACGTGCCGCCGACTGCGGCATTTAGCTACCAGACGTCGCCGCTTGCCGTTTCGGTGGACGCATCCGCTTCGACGGATGCTGATGGCACCGTTGCAGGATACGCCTGGTCGTGGGGCGACGGGACGAATTCGACTGGCAAAACAGCCACGCACAGCTACACCGTCGACGGCAGTTATCCGGTCTCCCTCACGGTTACCGATGACTCTGGCGCAACGGCCGTGACGACGCAGAACGTGCTCGTGCCGGCTGTCGATCCCAATCTTCCCGTGGCAACCGACGCGTTTTCCCGCGTCTTGAGCAGCGGGCTCGGCACAGCCGATAGCGGAGGTGCGTGGACCACGACCGGATCGTCGGGGAACTACTCGGTCAGTGAAGGTGTCGGGCGGTTTAAGGCCGCGGCCGGGGCCACGGTCAACGGATATCTGTCGGGCGTGTCCGTGGCTGACAGTGACGTGAGTGTGACGATGGCACTTCAGCAGGCGGCCACCGGCTCGGGAGCGTACTCGTCGGTTATCGGCCGACGAGTTGGCACCGATGATTACCGGGCCAGGGTCAAGTTCCTGGCTACGGGTGTTGTGCAGCTGCAGCTCATGCACGGTGCAACGACCTTAACGGTGCAAAACATCGCCGGACTGACCTACACGACAGGAACCCAGCTTCGGGTCCGGCTGCAGGTTTTCGGCACCGGGCCGACGACCATTCGGGCTAAAGTCTGGAGCGTCGGCGGCACCGAGCCGTCGGCCTGGCAGCTCAGTACGACGGATGCCACGCCCGCCATGCAGGCGTCGGGCTCGGTCGGACTGGCCCTCTACCTCGGGTCAACGGCTACCGTGACTCCGGTCACCACGGCCTTCGACGATTTCGTCGCCCTGCGCGTCAATTGACCGATGCCGGTAGAGGCCGATCAGCGTGACTGATCGGAGGTGAGCAGCACCGCTGCTTGTGCAGGATTTGTGATGGGAAAATGCCAAAGAGGGGGAATCGTGACCAAAGAATATCCGGGTGATAAGGCCAGCGTCGTGATCGCAGTCCTCACCTATTGTCGAGCCCATGACCTGGTGGAGTTGCTGCCAGAGCTCCTTGACCAGGCCGCCACGGTTTCTCGGTCGATCGAGATTCTCGTCGTGGACAACGATCCGCACGGCGGTGCACGTGACCAGGTGGCTGCGGTCGCCGCTTCGAGTGGCTCCGTGCCGGTGCGGTACGTGCATGAACCGATTCCTGGGATCGCGGCCGGTCGCAATCGGGCCTTGACGGAAGCAGATCATGCCCAAGTGCTGATCTTTATCGATGATGATGAGCGGCCCACTGCCCAGTGGCTCATGCAGCTTCTCGACACCTACGCTACTTTTCGCCCGGCCGCCGTGGTCGGTCCGGTGCTCTCGCGATACGACACGGAGCCTGAACCGTGGATTCGGGCCGGCGGCTTCTTTGAGCGCCGCCGATTCGCCACGGGGACGCCGGTTTCGCTCGCCGCCACCAACAATCTGCTCCTTGACCTCGTTCAGGTGCGCCGCCTCGGCCTGCAGTTCGACGAACGGTTCGGCATCTCCGGCGGTTCGGATTCGTTGTTCACCCGGCAGCTGCATCGCCTCGGCGGGCAAATGATCTGGTGCGATGAGGCCATTGTCATCGACGTGGTCCCAGCCAGCCGGCTCACCCGAGAATGGGTGCTGCAGCGCGCTTTCCGCATGGGCAATACCTGGAGTCGAATCAATCTCGACGACACCGCGCACGGCGAGCGGATGCTCGTGCGAGCCACCATGGTCGCCCGCGGCACCGCGCGGGTACTGGGCGGCCTTGCCCGCTACCTGACCGGATTGATCATCGGGCAATTGCCCCATCGGGCCCGGGGGCTGCGCACCGCCGCCCGCGGTGCCGGCATGCTGAGCGGCTCCGTCGGGTCGATTTATCACGAGTACAAGCGCTAGCCCCGCACCAATGCCCTGTATGGGGGGCATTGGTAACTGACAAAGACTCAATATACTGCGAACTAGTGCGGTGGCTATTCGAAGGCTACAGTCCAAACCCTAAGTGAGGCCTTCTGGTGGCTGCTCCTCTGCTCATCCCTTCGCGCCGTCTTGTCGCTCCAGCGCCCAGCGGGACCCCGCGCCTGGCCCACCTGGCACGGGCAGGCTGGCTCGCTCTGGCGACGACGGTCGCCGTAATCGCCGGAGTTCTGAGCGTCCCAGCGGTGGCGCTGGCGGATTCCGCACCGGTCGATGTCGGCACTCCGGCCACGGTCGCCGCGGATTCGCTGCCGACGACACAGATCAACGGTGTCGTTTGGACTCAGCTGATCGTGGGGAACACGGTGTACGTGGGAGGGGAATTCACCAGGGCTCGCCCGGCCGGCTCGGCCCGAGGAACCAACGAGGTGGTGCGCAACAACCTGCTCGCCTACAACCTCACCACCGGACAACTCCTTTCCTCGTTCAACCCCAACGTCAACGGAGCCGTTCGTGCTCTGGTCGCCTCGGCCGACGGTACCCGGGTCTACGCCGGCGGGTCCTTCACCACGGTCGGTTCGGACACTCGGTACCGCCTGGCGGCCTTTGACACCGGTACGGGCGCCCTGGTCTCCACCTGGAAGCCGGTCGTGAACGCCTCCGTGAAGGCGCTGGGATTCTTCGGCGACACGGTCTATGCCGGAGGAACCTTTTCCACCGCCGGGGGACAGGCTCGCACCATGACGGCCTCATTCGCTGCGTCCAACGGTGCACTCGGCACCTGGACCGGTTCGCCGGCCGGCGGCGGGGTCAACGCACTGACCATCTCGCCTGACGGGGGCCGAGTCGTCATCGGCGGCGCGTTCACCTCGTACAACGGCAGCTCCAACCCCGGCTATGGCATGGCAGCAACGGATGCCGCCACCGGCGCGTCCCTTCCATGGAAGATCAACTCGATCATTCGTAACGGCGGCAAGGACGCCGCTATCTTGAGCCTGACCTCGTCGGATCAGGGCGTGATCGGAACCGGTTATGTCTTCGGAACCGGCGGAACTCTCGAGGGTGCGTTTCGCGCCAGCTGGGACGAGGGCGCGCTGATCTGGGTCGAGGACTGCCACGGCGATACCTACTCTGCCGTGCCAGTGGGCGACGTCGTCTACACCACCTCGCACGCTCACTTTTGTGGCAACATCGCCGGCCCGCCGCAGACCGACCCGTGGACCTTCCACCGCACCCTGACGTTCACATCGGAGGCGAAGGGAATCATCACCAGAAACCGGACAGGCGGCTCGTATTACAACTTTGAGGGAACGCCCCGGCCCGACCTGCTGACCTTCTACCCGGATATCAATTCGGGCACGTACACCGGTCAAGGGCAGGGACCATGGAACATCACCGCGAATGAGGACTACCTGCTCTATGGCGGCGAGTTCACGATCGTCAACAATAAAGGGCAGCAGGGGCTCGCGCGGTTCGCTGCTCGGACCATCGCCCCGAATAAAGAAGGCCCGCGGGTCACAAATACCTCCTTCGTTGCCGCAGACTTCGTGCCGTCCGTCGCGTCCTTCGTGCCGGGAGGCACCCGGCTGAGCTGGATGAGCGCCTACGACCGTGACAACGAAAACCTCAGCTACGAAGTGCTCCGGGACGGTGTGAGCGTCGCGACCATCCTGGCCGACTCCACCGATTGGGACCGGCCGATGCTCAGCTGGAGCGACACCGGGCTGACACCGGGACAAAGCTACGATTATCGCATCCGCGTGACCGACCCATTCGGCAACAGTCGCACCGGTGCCGTGGCCTCGGTCACGGTTGCCGAGGGAGCGGGGCTGAGTGACTACGCGGCATCCGTTTTGGGTGACTCACCGCGGTCTTACTGGCCACTGGGTGAGCCGGAGGGCGCAACGGCCTTCGACTGGACCGGCGGAGCCGACCTGGCAGTGCGGTCGGGCGTGACCAGAGATGTCTCAGGCGCCATTGCTGAGCAGGCCGCCTCTCGCTTCGACGGAACGGCAAACGGGCTGGCCTCGACCGCAACGGCGGAAGAATCGTCGAACAACTTCAGTGTCGAGGCGTGGGTGAAAACCACAACCACCCGAGGCGGTAAAATCGTCGGATTTGGTGACAAGGCCACCGGCAGCTCGGCCGGGTACGACCGCCACGTCTATATGGACAACGGCGGCAAGATCTGGTTCGGCGCCTACCCCAGCGCGCTTCGCACCATTAATACGAGTGACAGCTATAACGATGGGCAATGGCATCACATTGTGGCCAGCCTCAGCCCGGCGGGCATGACGCTGTACGTCGACGGCACGCGCGCGGCCCATCGCTCCGACGTGACGACCGGGCAGGTCTACCAGGGATTCTGGCGAATCGGCGGAGATACCCTCAGCAGCTGGACCAGCCAGCCGACGAGCGGGTACATTGCGGCCGATATCGACGAGGTCGCGCTGTACAGCGGCCCGCTGAGCCGGCAGCAGGTGCTCGACCACTACGTCGCATCCGGCCGCACCTCACCGGTACCGGCCGCCCCCGCCGACGCCTACGGTGCCGCCGTGTACGGTGCTGAACCCGACCTGTACTGGCGGCTCGGCGAAGCTGCCGGAACGAGCGCCCTCGATGCCGGCCTGTTGGGCAATTCCGGAACGTACTCCGGAGCCGTCACGAAGGGTGCGGACGCACTGATCGCCGGGGCGAGCAATACCGCCGCCACCTTCAACGGCGGAACGGTCAGCAGCGACACGCAATTCGTGAATCCGACGACGTACTCGCTCGAGGCCTGGTTCAACACGACCACGACGCAGGGTGGAAAAATCATCGGCTTCGGCAACCGCCAGACCGGGCTGTCGACCAACTATGACCGTCACGTCTACCTGCAGGATGACGGGCGTCTCGTCTTCGGAACCTGGACCGGCAAAGCAAACACGGTCACCTCAGCCGCCTCCTACAACGATGGCGTGAGTCACCACGTGGTCGCCGTGCAGTCTCCCGCCGGCATGGAGCTCTACGTCGACGGCGCACTGGTGGGTACGAATCCGCAACCGGCGGCGCAGGCCTACTCGGGATACTGGCGCATTGGCAGCGACCCCACCTGGGGCTCGAGCAGCCCGGCGCTCGCCGGTACCCTCGACGAGGTGGCGGTTTATTCCACCGCCCTGGCGCCAGGGGTCATCGGCCAGCACTTCACGCTCGGATCGGGAGGAAGCACGGCCAACCTGCCACCGACAGCAGCCTTCGTCTCCTCGGTCGACGACCTGGCCCTGCAGGTTGACGCGGCGTCGGCGTCGGATTCCGACGGACAGATTGCGAGCTATGCGTGGACGTTCGGCGATGGCGCCACCGGCACCGCCGTCCAGGCGAGCCACACGTATGCCGAGTCGGGAATATACGAGGTCACCTTGACCGTGACCGACGATGCCGGGGCCACCTCGGCCGTCACCGAGTCGGTCACGGTCACCGCCGCCCCGCCGCCAGCCCCGGAGAATGCGCCTCCGGTTGCGGCCTTCACGGCGACGGCCACCGATCTTGCGGTCGCTGTCGACGGCGTCGGTTCGACTGACGCGGACGGCACGATCGCGGGCTACACCTGGGCCTGGGGAGACGGCGCGACCGAATCTGCCGCCGTGGCAACGGCAACCCACGGCTACGCGGGAGCCGGCACCTATGAAATCGTGCTCACCGTCACCGACGATGCCGGTGCAACGGCGAGCGCTTCCCGCAGCGTTGTGGTCACCGACCCGGCGCCAGCGCCGGCGACAGCGTTCGCAGCGGATGCCTTCAGCCGAGCCATGAGCACCGGCTTCGGCGCAGCGGACCTCGGCGGGTCATGGACTACGACCGGATCAGCAGCAAACTACTCGGTCGGTGACGGCGTGGCCACACTCCGTGCCGTGCCAGGCAGGATGCTCAACGGCTATTTGAGCACGGTGTCATCCACTGAAACCGATCTGACCGTGACAACGGGCGTGCAGCAGGCAGTGACCGGCGGCGGCGTCTACCTCACGGCGATCGGGCGTCGGGTTGGTACGGACGACTATCGGGCCCGCGTTAAGCTGTTGGCCTCCGGGGCGGTGCAGGTGCAGATCCTGCACTATGCGACGAGCCTCAAGTCCTTGACCATCCCCGGCCTCAGCTACGCGGCGGGCGATCAGCTGCAGCTGCGGGTGCAAGTCACCGGCACCGTACCGACCACGCTCAAGGCGATGGCGTGGAAGCTCGGTGAGCCTGCCCCTGATACCTGGCAGGTCAGTGCGACGGATTCAACGGCCGCCCTGCAGCAGGCCGGTTCGATCGGGGTGGCGTTCTACGTCAGTGGCTCGGCCACCGTGAGCCCGATGACGGCGACCTTCGATGACCTGATCGCTGTGACGCCCCAGTAATTTGTCCAGGCAAGGCGCTATTTCGATGACAGGAACTGAGCAGGAAAGGGACCGCGCCGGATGCGGATCGTAACCACACGGGCGAGGTTGTACCGAACCCTGCGCAGCGCTTATCTTGAGCGTGCCCATGTGTTGCCGGAGGCGGCCATTCTCTATCGGGCGAAACGATACGACTTTCACGAATCCCTGGTGGAGGGGCTCACCGTCGTGCAGGCCGGTCCGGTGCGCGCCGCCTGGCTACTGGCCCGGTCGAAGGTGACCACCCTCGAAATCAACGAACCGCTTATGCTCTCAAGCGTGTGGGGCAGTGCGCTGGCCATCAGCGGCCTGCGAGCGCGGTCGCTGCTCGGTGGCCCGCGCGCGACGATCGTCAGCTACGCCATGGAAAACTCAAATCCTCTGGTCCGCCCGGTCGGCGAGGAGGGTCGACTGCGGCGTTTCGCCAACAGCCGCCTGTCGCGGTTTGTCTGGCGGCACACCGATCGCATCGCCTTCGGTACGGATGCCGCGAGAATTACCTACGGCAGCGCCCTGCGTCGGCCGTCGGCCGGAACCACGAGCATCGTCATCCCGGCTTTGCCCGCCCCGTGTGCCTGCCCGGTCGATTCCGGCCGTGGCGAGCCGCGCGTTGTTTTTCTCGGAGCCCTCGTGGCCCGGAAGGGCTTTCCTGAACTGCTTGCGGCCTGGCCGAGCGTCACCGCTCTCATTCCCGCAGCGCGGCTGACCATCATCGGCAAGGGGGCCCTCGAAGACCGGGCCCGTCAAGCGGCCGAGCAAGACCCGACGATTGAGGTCATCATCGACCCGCCGCGCAGTGAAATTCATGCTCACCTGCGGCGCGCGCGAGTGCTCGCCCTGCCGTCTCAGCCAACGGCAACGTGGCGCGAGCAAATTGGCCTGCCCATAGTTGAGGGACTGGCCCACGGGTGCAATATCGTCACAACGTCGGAGACTGGCCTCGCGGACTGGCTCACCGAGCACGGCCACGACGTCGTCGCCCCCGGGGCGGGGGTTCCGGCGCTGGCGAACGCGGTCCTGCACGCCCTGCAGAAGCGGGTAGGAACTGGCACGGCCGACCTGCCGGCGGTCGACGGGCGCCTGGCCGCCGACGCCTGGATGTTCGTCGGGGCGCGCTAGAAAAGCCAGCTCGGTGGATGGACGCTCAGCGCGCTCGAACGGCGCGCACCGCGCACTCGTACGCCTCCAAGTGCCCGGCCACGCCGGTCTCCCAGGTGCGGGCCGAAAGATCAGGACGGGCCGTGTGGCGCGAGAACCGAGCGGCGGCGAGCGCGTCGGTGAGGTCCCCGGGCGAGAGTGTGTCGGGGTAGACCAACACCCAGTCGCCGCCCACCTCGTTCGCCAGCGCCTCGGTGACAGCGTTCCGCGGCACCAAAACGGGGCGGCCGAGAGACAAGGCCAACAGCGCGGCGCCAGAATTGTGCATCTCCTGGTAGGGGAGGACGACCAGCTCGGCCGCGCCGATCTCGTGGGCGAGCGTCTCGTCGCTCGCGTAGCCCGGGCTGAATTCGATGCGTGGGTCTCCAGCCGCAAGAGCCACCAGCGCTCGGGCCAGCTCTGGCGTGTGGGGCTGACCGACGATCCGCAGCGTTGCGGACGATTCCGCAGCATCCGTTATCGCCGTGAAGCACTCGATCAGTGTGTCGATGCCCTTATAGGGGCGAATCAGGCCGAAATAGAGCAGGCGACCGGGAACTGTCGCGGGGCAGGTGTGACCGGCATACCACTCGCGGTAATCGCCGTGGGCAAGCGTGCGTTCGAGCGCGCCCGCCGGAAGCGGAGTGAACGCGTTGAGCCGGATCCACAGGGTGGTTTGGCGGTCGAACGCTTGCAGCAGGCGCCGCTCGGTCGGTGACTTCTCTTCGTGGCTGCGCAGGTTGTGCAGCGTACGAACCACGGCCGTGTGGCGCAGACGCAGTCGCGTCAGCAGAAGTGCGAACAGCAGGCGCCGAGCCAGAGCGCGCGCCGGGGTGCGCCCCTGCAGCAGAATCTCCGGCCAGTGCACATGGAACACGTCGTATGGTGCCGTCAACGCACGCCACCAGGAGAATCCGTCAACCTGCACGTGCTCCCGCAGCCCCCGGTCGAGTTGAACGAGGTAGGGGTTGGTCGTGGCGCGGCCCTCCGGAAACGACTGGAGGACGCGCACTACTTGGTCCGCGCCGATTCCGAGTCTCGGCGGCCGGAGTCATCGAACGCGGCTTTGGGCGCTCGGGTGGCCGTGACTCGGTTGACCGGTCCGGTCATTGGTGCGGACACCCCCTTCACGGGTGCGAGCGGTCCATAGTAGACCTCGGCGCGATGTTCGCGCACCTGGTTCAGTACGATGCCGAGAATGCGGGCGTTGACCGCTTCGAGGGACTCGAGGGTGGTCGTGAGCTGCTGACGGGTGGTCGTTTTGTAGCGAGCCACAACGATGGCGCCGTCGGTGAGGTGAGATAGCCCGAGGGCGTCGGTCGCCGGAAGCAGCGGAGGGGAGTCGACGACGATGAAGTCATAGTCTTCGAGCAGGCGCTTCATCAGCGTTTTCATCGCGGCCGAACCGAGCAGTCGCCCGGGGTTAGGCGGGACGGCGCCGGACGGCAGTACATCGAGCCCATCGGACCAGCGCACGATGGCATCTTCGGGTCCGACGTCGCCGAGCAAAATTGTGGTGAGGCCGACGTCGCCCTCGAGGTCACACAGCTCGGCGATAGACGGGCGTCGCAGGTCGGCGTCGATCAGCAGCACCTTCGCGGAGCGCTCGGCCATGGCCAGCGCAAGGTTGATGGCGGTCGTGGATTTTCCGTCGCGAGCGACGGCGGAGGTGACGACTGTACTGCGCGGCGGGCTGTCAACGTCGATGAATTCGAGATTGGCGCGTACCCGGCGGTAGGCCTCGGCCAGCGCGCTGTGGGGCATGACCCGCATGGCCAGGCCCGCGGGGTCGGAGCGCCGCTTACGCCCGACCATGCCGAGCAGCGGGTCCGATGAGACCCGGTCGAGGTCCTTCTGCGTGCTCACCCGGGTATCGAGAACCTCCCGGGCCAGGGCATAGAGCACGCCGACCATGAGGCCGAGCAGCAGACCGGTGAGCACGATGAGCCTGGTATTGGGCGAAAACGGTGCACCGGGGAGTTGCGCGGGCGACACGGTCTTCACCGAGATCGACGGCAAATTGTCGGGGCCCTTGGGTGCCAGGCTCTCCACCGTCGTGGCGAGCGACAGCGAAACGGCGTCGGCCAGCTCGACGGCCTGCTCCGCTGACGTGCTGGTGGAGGTGATATTGATGAATACGGTATTGAGCGGCGTGACGGCGGACACCTGGGCGGCGAGGCTCTGGGTGGTCGTATCCAGCCCCAATCGGGTGATCACCGGGCCGAGAACGGTCGGCGTCGTCGCGAGCTGCGCATAGGACTGTACGAGATTCTGCGTGAAGGTGGAGGTCTGCAGGAGTTCGCTGGTGGTCTCACCGCGATCGCTCGTGACGAAAACACTGTTGGTGGCTTGGAACTGCGGGGGCAGGCTCGCCGCATACCCCCACGCTGCCGCACCGCCCAGCAGCCCGACAATAAGGATGATCAGCCATCGCCTCGTGATGGTTCTCAAATAGTCGATCGGTTCCACAGCATTCTCCGTTCAGTTGCGCCCACACTACAATCAAGCTGATCAAAACTCACATTCGTCAGGCCGCAGCACATCCCCCAGTAGGAGGTACGTCGCCGAATAGTTCAGGGGCGCTGGAATACTCGGTCCAGATACAAGCGGATGCCCAGCTACGGCCGGGTCGCTCCGACGCCGCCCAGCGCGGTCATGTCCCGAAACCACTTGGCCAAAGCGAGCGCCAGATACAGTGCGTTAGCGACAAAGAGCACGGCGTACACCCCGAAGAACAGCGGGGGAGCGCCGAGCAGCACAAACGCGAGGCAGAGCACACCGTAATCGGTCGGCAACCCCAGGAGCGAGCGCAACACCGTGCGGCGAGCGGTCGATGGCGGAGCCAGGGGAGCATGCTTGGCCTTGAGCAGGTCGTTCAGGATCATCGCGAAGAACGATACGGCCGCCACCGCGGTGAACCCGATCGGAACCAGCAGCAAGGCCGGATCAGTGAGGGCAAAATGCGTGAACGCGGTGATCAGCACGGCCAGGTGGAGCGTGGAGATCTTGATGGCGTCGATGACATGGTCAAGCCATTCGCCGGAGGCTGAGCCACCACCACGCAATCGTGCGACCTGGCCGTCGGCCGAGTCGAAGGCGTAGCCGACGGCCAGCAGCAGCCACACGGTGATGCCGAGCAGCCAGCTCGGCTCGCCGATCGCGAGCAGTCCGATGGCGCAGAACGTGAAGCCGGCGCTGATCGCCGTCACATTATTGGGGCTGAGCCCCATCCGATAGGCGCCGGCCGCGATGTAACGGCCGACTCGTCGGTTCACGTAGACCGAGTAGGCCGGCGCACCGCGGGTGGCGGATTTCTGGGCGGAGGACAACCGGCGCACGGTGTCGAAATAGCCTTCCGTTGGCTGCGCGGTCGGGGCTGGCGTGCTGGTCATAGTGTGATTCCCCTGGACGGTGCGGTTGACGGTTGCCGGCTCATGGTCTCGGGCAGGCTCCAGGTTGACTCCTCGGCACGGCCGCTGCTCTGATGGTGCGTGCTGTAGCCGGCGGCCACACGGCGGGCAAGGCCCTCGTAGCTCGCCGTGACACTGTCCCAGTTGTATAACTTCGCCGCCCGCTCCTGCAGCGCGGTTCCGACCTCGGCGGTGCGATCGGGGCTGAGCTCGGAGTCTTCGATCAGTGCGCCGAGCGAGTCCGCCCGGCTGAAGTAGGCACCGTGGGTGCCGAGCACCTCCCGGTTGAAGACGACATCCCAGGCGATGACCTTGGTGCCGGCGCCCATCGCCCGCAGCAGCGAGGGGTTGGTTCCGCCGACGGAATGGCCGTGTAGGTAGGTGCGCGCGTGCGCGTACAGCTGGTCGAGCTGGCCCTGGTCCCAGACGCTTCCGATCATGCGGATACGCGAATCGGAGGCGGCCAGGTCGGCAATGCGATTGATGTGATCGACCGCGTACGGTGCAGAGCCGACCACCACGAGCGGAAGCAGGGCGCCGCTGGCCCGGTAGCCTTCGACGATTACATCGACATGGTTCTCCGGCTCGAACCGAGCGACGACGAGGTGGTAGCCGCCGGGGCGGAGGCCGAGTTCGGCGAGCCGGTCGCACGGGGTGTCCGAAAGAATCTTGGTGCCGTAGGAGATCAGCTCGGTGGGCACCTCGAACTCATCCTGGTAGTAGTCGACGATTCCCTGCGCGTCGGCGATCAGGGCATCCGCTTCACGAACCGCTACCTCTTCGGCCCACCGATAATAGCGGCGGCCGGTTGGGCCCCACTTGTCGCGCTTCCACTCGAGTCCGTCCACGTGCACAACGCTGGGAATTCCGCGCAGGCGCAACAGAGGGACGAACGGTGCATTGGCGGCGTTGAAGACGAACGCGACATCGGGGCGGCGATGGGTGGTCGCGTGCAGCACCGAGAGCCCGGTGTGGCTGAGGGTTTCGAGAATCTTGTGCCGCAGGGCCGGCAGGTCAACCAGCGTCATGCCGAGATATTCTTTCGGTGCCGGCTCCATCGTGTGGCGGCAGTAGACGGTTACGTCGTGGCCGCGGTCGACCATCCGCCGGCCGATCTCCTCGACGGCCGTTTCAAAACCACCGTAGGTGGCGGGTACTCCGCGGGTGCCGATCATTGCGATGTGCAGGCGTCGTTGGCTGTCGGGCGCAGTGAGTTCGGTCCCCGCGGTCATGTCAATAAGCCCCTACTGGTTGAATGACGGTCTTGAAGGTGCGCCAGATGATCATCAGATCACCGGCCAGCGACCAGTTCTCGACGTAGTACAGGTCGAGCCGTACGCTGTCTTCCCAACTAAGGTTGGACCGTCCGTTGACCTGCCACATGCCGGTCAGGCCGGGCTTAATGTAGAGGCGTCGGTGCACGTGGGTCTCGTAGCCCTGGACTTCCTCCGGAAGCGGCGGACGGGGGCCGACCAGACTCATTTCACCCACAAAGATGTTCCAGAGCTGGGGCAGCTCGTCGAGCGAGTACTTGCGCAGCACCCGGCCGATCTTGGTGATGCGGGGGTCATTGCGAATCTTGAACAGCACCCCGGCGGCCTCGTTCTGGTCGAGGAGGCCAGCCAGGTCGTCTTCGGCCGTCTCCACCATGGAACGGAACTTGATCATGCGGAAGGTCTGGCCATTGCGGCCGCAACGCTCCTGGCGAAACAGCACAGGGCCGGGGCTGTCGATCTTGATCAGCACAGCGATCACGGCCAGGACGGGCAGCAGAAACACGATGGCGAGTCCGGTCGTCACGATGTCCAGGGTGCGTTTGAGGGCATGACGGCCCCCTTCGAACCGGGGGATTTCGACGTGGATCAGCGGGAGGCCGTCAACGGGACGAAAGTGGATGCGGGGACCAGCGACATCCGTTAGCCGGCTGGAGAGAACGAGCTCGGCCGACGTGCCCTCGAGGTCCCAGCCGAGGTTGCGGATGTAGGAGCTGCCACCGCTGGGCTGTCCGGCCACGATGACCGTGTCGACGCCCATGGCCGATGCGGCCGCGGCGACATGTTCGAGATCGGACACGATCGGCACCAGGCGGTCGCCAGCGGCTATCTCAGCGCTGTCGCTCTCTTCGAGTGCGGCCCCGACGATGTAGTACGCGGCGCCGGACTTGGTGTCGATCTGGCTGACGACATACTCAACGTCCTCCCGGTTTCCCACCACGATGACCCGGGCGAGATAGTGGCCGAACGTGCGCTGGTGCAGCAGCCATTTGCGCCACAACCACCGTTCGAATACCAGGGCGATGACGCCGAGGGGCAGCGCGAGAATGAAAAAGAGGCGTGCGATGTCAACCTGCAAGATGAGAAAGGCGATGGCGAGCATGCCGAAGGTCACGGCGCTCGCATTCACCACCTGTTTGTACTCGTGCGCTCCCACACCCACCACGCGCGAATCGCGGGTATGGAACAGCTCGAGAGCGACGAGCCAGGTCACCACGATCAGCAGGGACACCAGCCAGTAATTGGCGCTGAACGATCCGGGAACGGCCGGAATACCGCGCACACCGAAGCGAAAGACCAGGGCAACAGCCACGGCCAGCACGATGACGGTGGCATCGGTCAGTCGCAGCTTCGTGCGGTAGCGGCGCGCCCAGATGAGTCCCGACGACGGGGTGTCGAGCGCGATGTCGCGGGTGGCTGACGCGGCCTGGTCGACGAGACGGAGCTTCGGCGCGCGAGGAAGGGAATCGCCTACCGGGAGTGGCGCGGGGGAGTCGGGTTCACTCATGCGTGCTTCCCGGTGTGATCGAACGCCAGGGCGCGGCCAGATAGGGGCAATCGGGTGCGCTCGGTACCGGACTGGCGCAGGTTGCGCTGACGGTGGAGCGACGGGTCGGGGTGTGTGTCACGTTGCATTCCCTGCAGTCGGGTTTACAGGAACAGGTGGTCTTAGCGACAAGGTGACGATGCTGGCACTTGTCTCTCGGTGGAGCGCGGCAGTGAAGCTGATTCTTTCTCAGCAACTTACTGGCAGAGACTACCCCGATTCAAGTCGGCCGCGCTGTAACCTTAACTGGGGGCAGATTCCCCGTGCCGGGTGGGGAAGTCCGTCACGGGCCATGTTTGTGTCGCCACGAACGGCTTGGCGTCTCATTAACGTGCGGTATTGCGGCACGCTTGGGCGTTATCGGCGGCCGCGCACCCGCACGGCGCGGGTCGTAGGCTGATCGGAGCCAACGCATTGCCGGGGAGAATTCATATGACCGAAAGATTTACGAGATTTCCTGTCATTGACGGGCACAACGATCTGGCCTGGGCCTGCCGCGCGCATCGTGACTATTCCGTCAGCGGACTCGATTCCGAGCAGGATTCCGGGCGCAGCGCGCTTCAAACGGATGTCCCCAAGTTGCGTCGCGGGGGCGTACACGGCCAGTTCTGGTCGGTTTGGGTGCACACCGATCTGGAGGGGACGGATTCGGTCCAGGCAACCCTCGAGCAGATCGACTTCATTCACCGCCTGATTGCGGCGTATCCCGACGACTTCGAGTGGGCCGTCACGGCCGACGACGTCGAGCGCGCCCAGCTGAATGGAAGAATCGCGTCGCTGCTGGGCGTTGAAGGCGGCAATCAGATCAACAACTCACTCGCCGTGCTGCGCGAATACGCCCGCCTGGGTGTGCGGTATATGACGCTGACCTGGAATTCCTCGACCGAGTGGGCTGACGCAGCAGTGGGCGATGTGACCCACGACGGAATAAATGATCGAGGTAGAGCAGTCATCGCGGAGATGAACCGCATCGGCATGATGATCGACCTCTCGCACGTCTCGGCCGCGACCATGCAGGACGCGCTCGACGCGACCGAGCTGCCGCTCCTCTTCAGCCACTCGTCGTGCTTTGCCCTCAACCCCCACCCGCGGAACGTGCCGGATCAGATTCTCACCCAGCTCAAGGCCAACAATGGTGTGCAGATGATCACCTTCGTGCCCGCGTTTATCTCGGCCGACTACCGATGCTGGGAAGACGAGGGCTCGGCGGGGGACAAGCCGCTCGTGACGGTCGCGCACGTTGCCGACCATGTTGAGCATGCCCGGCGGGTGGCCGGCGTCGACCACATCGGCCTCGGCGGCGACTTCGACGGCTGCCCCGACATGCCGGTTGGTCTGGCCGACGTCTCGGAGTACCCGAACCTGTTCGCCGAGCTGTCGCGTCGCGGTTGGAGCAACGCTGACCTGGCCAAACTCGGCTACCAGAACGTGCTGCGCGTGCTGCGCGCGAACGACCCCGCCTATCGCGCGTTTATCGCGTAGCGGCTGCTGCCGGTGAGCGGATGCTGCAGCATCCGCTAGTTTCGTGCGGCTGTGCACAGGCGTTGCCCAGTGGGTCTGCCTATGGTCGAGGGAGGTCGCGAAACGCGGCCCCGGACGACGGATCAGTACCCGGCACAAGACAAGACTGGCCGAGGAGTAGCAGTCATGTCATGGATCGTACTCATTGCGTCCGGAGTGCTGGAAGCTGTCTGGGCGACGGCGCTCGGCAAGTCCGAGGGCTTCAGCAAGTTGTGGCCGACGATTATCTTCGGCGGTGCGCTCGCACTCAGCATGGGCGGTCTGGCCTGGGCGATGCGAGAGATTCCGATCGGAACGGCCTACGCCGTCTGGGTCGGCATCGGAGCGGCCCTCACCGTGGTCTGGGCCATGATCAGCGGCGATGCGAGCGTGTCGTGGCTGAAGATCGCGCTGCTGCTCGGCCTGATCGGCTGCATCGTCGGCCTCAAACTCGTCGACACCCCGCCCAACGCTGCAGCTCTCGGGGACGGTTCTTACAACGAGTCGACGAGCACGCGCTAGCCGAGGAGTTCGTCAACGTAACACCAGCGCCATGATTCCCGCGGCTCGGCGCTGCACATGATGGCGTGGCCGGACTGTTGGAAATGCTTGGTCGCGTGCTGACCCGCGGATGAATCGCAGCACCCCACGTTTCCGCAGGCCAGGCACATTCGAAGGTGTACCGGGGTGGTGCCTTCGCGCACACAGTCCTGACACTCCGGGTCCTGCGGCACTGACTGCTCGCCCACGGCCCGTAGGTGCTCGCAGCCGCCCGCGCCCAGGCGCGCTTCGCCGTTGTCGCGCCGATTGGCGGGTCGGGCCGGGGTACGCGCGTCGATATCCGCACCCTCGGTGGAGGAATCCAACATGGATTCCTCCACGTCGAGCATCTCCAGCACTTCACTGATCACCTCGTGGGCGTAATCGCCGGTGCGGCGCAGTTTGAGAACCCTGGCGCGCTCCGCATCGAGCATGGCCAGCCTCAGCTGCACGTAGCGCTTGCTGGGAGTGCGGTCTGCGAGCTCCGAACGCCCGAGGCGCTCCCATGCTGCCCTGTTGCGTTCCTGCGTGCGGCGTTCGAGCATGGCCAGCACCTCCGGAGAATCGCCGGGCCGGGTGTGCTGGCGCAGGTTTTCGATTCCCGCGGCGGTGGCCTGGTCCATCAGCGCGGCCTGGCTGAGCGCATCCGCATGGGTATCTGGGCCGTGCACGCCCAGGGCCCGTACCAGCCACGGCAAGGTGAGGCCTTGCACAACCAGCGTTCCCGCCACGACTCCCAGGGCCGCGAGAACGAGGACGGGGCGGTGTGCGACGTCTTCTGGCAGGGCGAACACGGCAGCCAGGGTGACCACACCGCGCATACCCGCCCAAGACACGATGGTGGGCAACTGCCAGGGTGGTGCGGGGTCAGCCGCGCAAATTTTGGGTATTAGCCGAGGCAGATAAATTGCCGGGAACACCCACACCGGGCGCAACAGGAGAACCGCGATGAATACGACAGCACAGGTGCCCCAGATGCGCGCGGCGCCAAGCGAATCGCCGGAGGTCGCCTCGATGATTGAGCGCACCTGTAACCCGATCAGCAGAAAGACGGAGTTCTCGAGCAAAAACTGGACGGTGGCCCAGTTGCTGCGCTGGCTCAATCGGGAGGCGCCGCCGGGCATCGCTGGCGACTTGGTGCCGATCACGAGGCCGGCCACGACGACAGCCAACACGCCCGATGCATGGATCGCCTCCGCCGGGATATACGCCACGAACGGGGCAGCGAGAGACATGGACGTGTTTATGGCGACGTTACGCACCCGTTTTCGGATCTGCAACAGGAGCAACGCCGCGATCAGTCCGATCACGACACCTCCGCCGGCGGCCAAAGCGATGCCAGACGCCACCTGCCAGACGGTGACGCTGCCGCCAATAGCAACGATCGCCGTGCGCAGGAGCACCAGTGCGGTCGCATCGTTGACCAGCGACTCGCCCTCCAAAAGACTCACCACCCGGCGCGGAAGCCCAACGCGACGGGCAATCGTGGTCGCCGCTACCGCGTCCGGCGGAGCCACCACCGCGCCCAGGGCGAACGCCGCAGCCAGTGGAATCTCCGGGATCAGCCACCAGACGATGAGGCCGATGGCTACGGTTCCGAAAACGACGTAGCCGACCGACAGTAGTGCGATAGAACGCAGGTTTGTGCGGAACTCGACCAGGGAGGTACGAATGGCGGCCGCGTAGAGCAATGGAGGAAGGATGCCCACCAATACCAGTTCCGGATCCAGCTTGATCGCTGGAATGAACGGCAGGTACGAGCCGATCACTCCAACGACCACCAGCAGCAGTGGAACGGACAGGTTCAGGCGCTTCGCGAGAGCACTGGCCGCGCAGACGACGGCGACGAGAGTGAGAAGACCGAGTGCGACATTCATTTTTTTACCGCCAAGAGTTGCAGGGGACTGACTGCGGCAAGATATGTCCGGTGGCAGTGAAGAGTCGGTACCATTCTCCCCTGGTGAGGGTGATATGAGACTCCGCGGCCGAAACGCCGGCGGTGATTAGCGGCGCATGCCTAATGCTCAATTGCACCTGATCGACGATGAGCGGTTGCGCCACCGAATGCTTCAGCAACTCAACCTGCCCGGGACTGTGATTGGAGACGCCGAAATTGAGTACTTTCCCCGCATCAGCCCGAGAACGATGTCGGCGACCGGGAAATGTGTATTCGGTAATGTCATCGTCCTCACGTGCCCATTTTGGACGCAGACGGACGCAAACCGACGTTCAGCGGCCACATTCGCACCCTATTTGAGTTGACGGGCGAGGTCGCTCAAAGCGGTGATCGTGTGGTCCGGTGTCGCAAAGTAGCTCGGGTAGGCCTCGCCCGGGCGGTTCAACCACGCGGTGCCCAGGCCTGCCCTGACCGCCCCGTGGATGTCCCAGGGGTGCACGGCCACCAGCACCAGGTCGCCCGTTGTAACCCCGCACGCAGCCGCGGCATAGTCGTAGGCGGCCTGAACCGGCTTCCACGCTGGGGCGTCTTCTACCGTGAGTACGGCCTCGAAGTCGCTCCGCAGCCCGGCCCGGGTCAGCAGGGACTCGGCTACCTGATCCGATCCGTTGGACAATGTCACGAGGCGCATGCCCGCGCTTTTCAGGGTCCGGATTCCGTCAGCGATGTCCGGGTGCAGGCTCAACGATTCGAAGCCGTTCATGATGTGGGTCACGGCATCGTCGAGACTGCGGGTGAGCGCCACATCGCGGAGCAGTCCGCGCAGAATCTCCGAACCGATCGTCGCGAATTTTGCAGTTCCACCCGCGGCGGCGAGGGCGAAGCCATCCCGCAGCAGCGCGGCGAACCAGATTCGGGCCAGTTCGGCCGGGGCTCCGATCTCCACGAATCGGGCGCTCAGCGGGGACATGTCGGAGAGAGTCTCGTTGACATCGAATACGATCACTGATGGTGTGCTGGTCATGGCTCGCTCCGTGGGTTGGTGGGTGTGTCGGTCGGCACCAGGCACGCGATGAAGCGCTGCACGTCGTCGATGTGCGCGGCGGTGAGTCCGATGTTCATGTCGGGCTGCACCAGAAGCGTGGGTCGCGCCTCGGCGGCCGCCCAGCTGACGGCATCCTGGCGCAGGATGTCATCGATCCAGATCACCGCGTCGGGCTGCGGCTCCTGCCGGGCCAGCCAGCGGGCGACCCAGTGCAGCTTCGCCGTCGGTGCGGGAGCTGACGGATCGGCGTGCAGGTTGCGCGGAAAGGCGATGCCCTCGGTGTCTGCTGCCAGGCCGAGGTCCCGGGTCAGGTGAAACGTGTGCGTGGGTGACCAAGTGGTCGCCCAGACGATGGATCCGAGCTCGGCGAGCCGCCGCACGAGATCCTGGCGCGGCACATCGAGCACTAGCCGCTGGCCGACGACCCGCGGGTTCAGTACCCCATCGACGTCGAGCAGGATAAGAACGGTGCGCATGGTCATTATTTGAGCCTAGGTGTTCCTTTCGGATGATGTCGGTGCTGCCAGCTTCGGCAACTGATGCGCGCTGCCTCGTGAATGGACGGTCCGTCCCGCTCGATTCCGAGTGCGGGCGCTTCCTGAAACGGTGACCGGCAGCGATTGGTCTCGGGACGTTAGTCCGCGGGATTTGCTCGCAGCCAGGCACGGACTTGTTCTGCATGAGCGTCCGCCGGGAAGACGGGATAAAACACGTGCCTGATGGTCTGCCCGTCGACGACGAGGGTCATCCGCTTGAGAAGTGTCAAGCCTGCGACCGTGAAGGTTGGGAGTTTGAGTGCCCCGGCCAATCGCCCATTCTCGTCGGAGAGGAGCGGGTAGGGCAGGTGCAACCGCTCGACGGCCTCGCGTTGGTAAGCGCTGCTCTGCGCGGAGAGCCCGGTCACGTTTCGCGCACCGCCCGATGTCGATGCAAGGGCGATGTCAGGCAGGTGCAATCCGATCAGGTGATCGGCGCCACCGTCGTCGGTGGGCGTCGGGAGGGCATCCGTCATATGGTTCACTTTTCGTGATGTGCTCACCGTCAAGGAGTCAGCCCGAGGAATTTCCCGAGTGGGGCGCCGTCGACCGTGAGCTCATGCCTGGGCCGGCACAGCGTTTCTGCAGTCAGAACCAGTTTCTGGCTCAGGGCCATCTCGCCGTCGCGAACCGGCGCCAAGGTCACCGGGCCGCAGGCACCCGACGACAACGATTCGAGTGAGCTGCAGCTCGCACCCGCCCTGTCGAGGACGCACTGTCGCGGACGCAAGGTCGAGGGCGCGCTGCCCGGGACTCGGACCGGGCATAAAAAAGGCCACTCCCCGAGTCCCTCACGAGTGAGTTTCCTAGGGAGTGGCGGTGGTGGCCCCGACCGGCGTCGATCCGGTGACCTTTCGATTTTCAGTCGAACGCTCTACCAACTGAGCTACAGGGCCCCAAAGATACGTCAAAACGCGTCTTCTAAGAAAAAAAGCCCTTCCTTTCGAAAGGGCTATATTTCCTTTGCGACCCTGACCGGACTTGAACCGGCGACCTCCGCCGTGACAGGGCGGCGCGCTAACCAACTGCGCTACAGGGCCTCGAGGTGAAAATTGTGAATCTGTGTGCGAGGCACTTGGTAAGACTATTCTATTTCTTTACTACTTTTTCACTTACTCTGTGTGCACGTGCAGTTTGCGTAGCCCCAACGGGATTCGAACCCGTGTTAACGCCGTGAAAGGGCGCCGTCCTAGGCCGCTAAACGATGGGGCCGTGAGCCATAAAGTTCATGGCTGCCGAAGAGTAAGCATACGGTCTTGTGGGGCGAAGGCCAAATCGACGCGCGCAGCATCCGCTTGAAAGCTGCCCATTTTGTGACGCCAATTCGCACCGCGCCCACAAATGTGCGGGCCACAGCCCTTTTCGCGAGTTAGATTCGGCGTTGAAACTGGGCCAAACCTGCTCAATTTGTTACTCTGAAGAGTCTCCTGCGGCGCAAGCTGCAGCTGGAAAGCCCGTTGGGAAACAATGATTCGTTCTACAGCCGTGATCCGCCGCTCCGGAAACGCTCCGGCCAGCCGTTTTCGAGCGGGCAGTCGGTGGCCGCGGCACGGCCTGGCGCTGACCAGCGTCGTCGCAGCCATGACCCTTCTGGTCACGCTGGTTGCCCCGGCCGCCCCGGCGCGGGCGGTCGATTACCCCTCGTGGCAGGATCTGCAGAACGCCAAGGCGAACACCAGTGCCGCCGCCGCGCAGGTGACCGCGATCGAGAATCTCATCGCCGGCCTGCAGGTGCAGGTGCAGGAGACCCAGGCCGCCGCCGAGAAGAGCGCCACCGAACTCGAAGACGCGCAGCGAGAATTTGACGATGCCACCCGTCGGGCCGAGGACATCCAGAAGCAGGCAGACGACAGCAAGGCCACAGCGGATGCCGCCACCAAGCAGGCCGGCCAGCTCGCCGCCCAGCTCTACCGCACCGGCGGCACGGACCTGAGCGTCAACCTGTTCCTGGAAGGCGGAGGGGACGGCGCCGACGCCGACCTGCTGCTGGCAAAACTCGGCAGTATGAGCAAGCTGGTGGAGCGCAGTTCGGATGTGTACGACGAGGCGCAGTCCGCCATGAATAACGCCCAGTCACTCGGCGACCAGGCCAAGGTCGCCCAGACGGAACGCGAAGTGTTGCGCGTCGCCGCCGAGGCCGCCCTCGTTGCGGCCCAGACCGCGGCCGAGGCGGCGGCCAATGCCCTCGCCGAATCCGAAGCCAAGGGCATCGAGCTCGAGCAGCAGCTGCAGTTCATGCGCGACGCCCAGGCCACGACGACGGCCGGCTACGAGGCTGGCGTGGCCGAGCGCGCCCGCCTCGAAGCGATCCGGGTGGCGGCCGAGGCCGAGGCTGCCCGGGTTGCAGCGGCTGCAGCGCGCGCCAGCGGCGGCTCCGGCGGAACCGTGAGCATGTCCGGCTGGGGCGTTCCGGCCAGCGGACGCATCACCGGCGGCTACGGCCCCCGCTCGACCATTTGCGGCGACGGCGGACAGTGCAGCGGAAGCTTTCACTACGCGACAGACCTCGGCACCGGCTGCGGCGCGCCCATCTACGCCGCCCACGCCGGCATCGTCACCTGGGCCGGGCGCCTCGGCACCTACGGTAACTTCGTGAAGATCAGCCACGGCGACAACGTCTCGACGGGCTATGCCCACATTCGCGACGGCGGGTACAACGTGGGTGTCGGCCAGTCGGTATCGGCGGGGCAGCTCATCGCCAGCTCCGGACAGACCGGGGCCGCCAACGGCTGCCACCTGCACTTCGAAGTTTGGATTGGTGGAAACCGCATCAATCCCGTTCCATTCATGGCCGACCGGGGAGCAGCACTTGGCTAACAGCAGCACACCTGCACGGAATACCGCAGCGTTACCGAGCACCACTGCACGTGCACGAGTTCACGCACGATCGAAGCGCCTGTTCTCGGCCGTCGCGATCGGCGCGGTCTCGGCCGTGACGGCATCCGTTGCCGCGGCCGGCGGTGCGGCGTTTGCCGCGCCGGACTACCCGAGCTGGAACGACGTCGAAAAGGCCAAGCAGAACGAGTCGACCAAGCAGGCCGAAATTGCCACGCTGGGTGAGCTGCTGGACGGTTTGGCAGCCCAGTCGGCGACCGCCGTGACGACCGCACAGATGGCGGCCGAGGAATATCGCATCACCCAGGACTCCCTGGCTGCCGCCACCGAGCGGGAAGCCAGCCTGAACGCGCAGGCGAAAACGGCAGAGGCTGCCGCTGCGACGTCGAAGATGCGGGCCGGCCTGATCGCGGCCCACCTCGCCAAGTCCGGCGGCAACGGTCTCTCACTCAACCTGTTCCTGAGCGGCAACAGCGCCGATGACCTGCTCAGCCAGCTCGGTACAGCCAGCAAGCTCAGCGAGCAGTCCGAGCAGATTTACACCGAAGCGCGCCAGGACCAGAACGCGGCCGAGTCGCTCGGCGACCAGGCGGCGTCGGCCACAGACGAACGCGAACGCCTCACCGCAGAGTCCAAGACCACCTTTGAGGCGGCGGCTGCGAGCTCAGCGGCGGCCGAGGCAGCCTACGACACTCAGCAACGCCGGTCGAGCGAGCTGTTCGAGCAGCTCGCCCTGCTTAAGGACACCACGGCCGAGGCTGAGCGCAGCTTTCACGTCGGCGAAGAAGCGGCCGCTGCAGCGAAAGCGTTCGCGCAGGCTCAGGCGTCCGCTGCTGCAATAGCGGATGCTGCCGCTGCCGCTGCCGCTGCCGCTGCCGCAGCGGTGCAGGACGCCGCGGCCGCTGGGGGTTCCGGCTCGGATTCTGGGTCCGGTTCCGGTTCCGGCAACGGTTCGGGGTCTGGCGTGGTCACTCCGGTGGTGCCGAGCGTGCCGAGCGCTCCGAGCGCTCCGGCTGGCGGCGGTACGACCGTTCCGGCGCCGAATGCGAGTGCCGTCGACACCGCTCTCGCCTTCGCCAGCGACCAGCTCGGCGACCGGTACGTTTTCGGCGGTTCCGGCCCCGACGCCTGGGACTGCTCGGGTCTGACCAAGGCGGCCTACGCCGCGGTGGGCATCTACATCGGCACCCACTCGGCCACGGACCAGTACAACACCATGGCACGGCAGGGCAAGCTCGTCTCCTTCGCGCAGGTGCAGGTGGGCGACCTGTTGTTCTGGGGCAGCCCCGGCAATTACTACCACGTGGCGATTTACGTCGGCGGCGGGCAGATTCTCGAAGCTCCGAACCCCTCGGCGCGCGTGCGGGTGCACAGCATCTGGTCGTCCTGGGCTGTTGCGCCCTACGTCGGGCGCCCCGCAGCGTAGCGCGGAGCTCTCAGGCCCCGCATGAGGCCGGACGTGTAGCTAATTCTGGAGATCTTCGCGGGATCGCGCGATGGCCAGCGGACCAGCGCGACGACCGCACCAGCACTTGGCGGATTTTCTGATGTAGCCCCCGCGAGTGGGGGTTACTGGCAGTACGAGGGCCCGCTGCGGGTGGGTGCCCCGAGCCAGACACCAAAAAGGGGGCTCCTGCCGCCGGATAACCGGTGACCGGAGCCCCTGTTCGTAGCGCCCGCCTGCTGTTTCGCGCTGAGGGGGCGCAAACCGTCCACCGAAACCGATTTTAGGTCGATTTGCGCCCCCTCAGGAAACTCCTGCGGGTTAGTGGCCCTCTTCGGCCAGCTTCGCGATGCCGTCAACCACGATCTGGTTGGCTTCGGCGGCGTCACCCCAGCCCTCGGTCTTGACCCACTTGTTCGGCTCGAGGTCCTTGTAATGCTCGAAGAAGTGCTCGATTTCCTTGCGGGTGTACTCCGGAATGTCGAGGACATCCTGAATGTGGTCCCAGCGCGGGTCGCCAGCCGGAACGGCAATGACCTTGGCGTCTGAGCCGCCGTCATCGGTCATGTTGAACACGCCGACCGGACGCACGGAGACGCCAACGCCCGGGAACAACGGGTAGTCGAGCAGCACGAGAACGTCGACCGGGTCACCGTCGAGGCCGAGGGTGTTCTCGAAGTAGCCGTAGTCGGTGGGGTACATAAAGCTCGTGTACAGCACGCGGTCGAGATAGACCCGGCCGGTCTCGTGGTCCACCTCGTATTTATTGCGGCTCCCGCGGGGGATTTCGATAACTGCGTCGTATTCGGCCATGGCGTTGTTTCTCCCTTGATCTAAGTCTGCGGATAACGTTACTGGATGGAATCCACCCGCCGCCCGCGTCTGACCCCGGCCATCGCCGATATTCGCCGGGCCGTGCGCGCGTTGCTGCCGACCGAGGGGCTCGTGCTTGTTGGCCTCAGCGGCGGCGCCGATTCGCTCGCGCTGGCCGCGGCGACCGCCTTCGAGGCCGGGCGCGCGGGTATCCGTGCCGGCGCGGTCATCGTCGATCACAATCTGCAAACCGGTTCAGCGGATGTCGCAGTCGCCGCCGCCGAGACCGCCCGCCAGCTTGGCCTCGACCCCGTGCTCGTCTGGAGCGTGACGGTCGACGGCGACGGAACCGGCCCGGAGGCGGCCGCCCGCACCGCACGCTATGCGGCGTTCGCTACGGCGCTCGAGCAGACCGGGGCGAGCGGCGTGCTGCTCGGTCATACCCTCGACGACCAGGCCGAAACCGTGCTGCTCGGGCTGGCCCGGGGCTCCGGGCCGACCAGCCTGCGCGGAATGGCGGCGCAAACCGGGCCGATTTTGCGACCGTTGCTGGGCATCCGTCGCGCCGCGACCCGGCAATTCTGTGCGGATACCGGTCTCGTGCCGTGGACCGACCCGCAGAATTTCGACCCGCGCTATGCCCGGGTGCGGGCGCGCGAAACCGTGCTGCCGCTGCTGGAAAGCGAGCTCGGTCCCGGCGTCGCCGTGGCGCTCGCCCGCACCGCTCAGGCACTGCGCGAGGATTCCGACGCGCTCGATGAGCTTGCCGACGCGGTCGCGCGCAGGCACTGGGCTCATGGCACGATCGACGCGGCCGCTCTCGCCGCCCAGCCGGCTGCGGTGCGGCAGCGCGTGATCCGATTGGGAGTGGAGCAGGTGTGTGGGGTGTGGCTCGACCGACGGCAGACCCTCGCGGTGGCGGCCCTCGTGACCGATTGGCATGGACAGGGGGCACTCAGCCTGCCGGGTATTAGAGTTGTACGGCAGGGCGGAGTGTTGATTTTTTCCGTGCCAGCATAAATCTGAAGAAATGGACTGCACCTTTCATATGGAACCTCGCGACATTGACGGCGACCTCACCGAGATCCTGATCAGCGAGGAGCAGATCCGCGATCGCCTGGCCGAGATGAGCCGCGAGATCGAAGCCGACTACGCCGGCACCGATCTGCTGCTGGTCGGCGTGCTCAAGGGCGCCGTCATGGTCATGGCCGATCTGGCCCGCGAACTGCGCCACCCGATCACGATGGACTGGATGGCGGTCAGCTCCTACGGCTCCGGCACGCAGTCCAGCGGCGTCGTGCGCATTCTCAAGGACCTCGACACCGACCTGTCCGGCCGCAACGTGCTCATCGTCGAGGACATCATCGACTCCGGCCTGACCCTCTCGTGGCTGCTGGCGAACCTGAAAACGCGCGGTCCGGCATCCATTGAAATCTGCGCCCTGCTGCGCAAACCGGATGCCGCGCGCGTCGACATCGACGTGAAATACGTCGGATTCAACATTCCGAACAAGTTCGTGGTCGGTTATGGCCTCGACTATGACGAGAAGTACCGCAACCTGCGCTCGGTCGGAATTCTCGCCCCGCACGTGTATTCCACCGTCGCGGCCGCCGCGCTCTAACAGCGTTCGGCTCTGCGCCCGAGTTTTCCTTTGGGCGAACACACGGCATTCCCTTGTAAACGCGCGCTAGCCTGAGGTCACCATGAACGTCAAGAAGCTACTCCGCGGCCCCATTTTGTACATTGTGCTCGCCGTCATCGCCGTCTGGGTGGGGTCAAGCCTCATCACCATGTCCGGATTTCGTGAGGTCAGCACACAAGAGGGCCTGAGCTTTCTTGAATCGGGCAACGTCGCCGAGGCGACCATCGTCGATGGCGAACAACGCGTCGACCTCACGCTGACCAAGGCCAGCGGCGACCTCGGCACCCAGGTTCAGTTCTATTACGTTGCTCCGCGTGGTGAAGAGATCATCACCGCGGTGACCGCAGCAAACCCGAAGGACGGCTTCACCGACGAGGTGCCGCAGCCCAACTGGGTGCTCTCCGTGCTGAGCTTCCTGCTGCCCGTGCTGCTGATCGGTGCCTTCTTCTGGCTCATGATCTCGATGCAGGGCGGTGGCAGCAAGGTCATGAAGTTTGGCAAGTCCAAGGCCAAGCTCGTCTCCAAGGAAAGCCCACAGGTCACCTTCGCCGACGTCGCCGGCGCCGATGAAGCCATCGAAGAGCTCGAAGAGATCAAAGACTTCCTCAAGGAGCCGGCCAAGTTCCAGGCGGTCGGAGCCCGCATCCCCAAGGGCGTTCTGCTGTATGGCCCTCCCGGGACCGGAAAGACGCTGCTGGCCCGGGCCGTGGCCGGCGAGGCCAACGTGCCGTTTTACGCGATCAGCGGCTCTGACTTCGTGGAAATGTTCGTCGGCGTCGGAGCCAGCCGCGTGCGTGACCTGTTCAGCCAGGCCAAGGAAAACGCCCCGGCCATTATCTTCATCGACGAGATCGACGCCGTTGGTCGTCACCGTGGTGCCGGAATGGGCGGCGGCCACGACGAACGCGAGCAGACCCTGAACCAGCTGCTGGTCGAGATGGACGGCTTCGACGTGAAGGCGAACGTCATTCTGATCGCCGCCACCAACCGACCAGACATTCTCGACCCCGCCCTGCTTCGTCCTGGCCGGTTTGACCGGCAGATCGGCGTTGATGCGCCCGACATGCTCGGTCGCAAGCGCATCCTCGAGGTGCACTCCAAGGGCAAGCCGATGGCCGAGGGTGTTGACCTCGAGGTCCTCGCCCGTAAAACGCCCGGCTTCACCGGCGCCGACCTGGCAAATGTGCTCAACGAGGCCGCTCTGCTGACCGCTCGCTCGAACGCCCAGCTCATCGACAACCGGGCCCTGGACGAGGCCGTCGACCGGGTCATGGCCGGACCCCAGCGCCGCACCCGCGTAATGCGCGACAAGGAAAAGCTCATCACGGCGTACCACGAGGGTGGCCACGCCCTCGTCGCGACCGCCATGAACTTCACCGACCCGGTCACCAAGATCACAATTCTGCCGCGCGGACGGGCCCTCGGCTACACGATGGTCATGCCGCTTGAAGACCGCTACTCGGTCACCCGCAACGAACTGCTCGACCAGCTGGCCTACGCCATGGGTGGCCGTGTCGCCGAGGAGATCATCTTTCACGACCCGACCAGCGGCGCGTCCAACGACATCGAGAAGGCCACCGCGACGGCCCGCAAGATGGTCACCGAGTTCGGCATGAGCGCGGTCGTCGGTCCGCTCAAGCTCGGCCAGGGTTCCGGTGAGGTGTTTCTCGGCCGCGACATGGGCCACCAGCGCGACTACTCGGAGCGTGTGGCCGAGAGCGTCGACCGCGAGGTGCGCCAGCTGCTCGAGGACGCCCACGACGAGGCCTACGAGGTTTTGATCAAGAACCGCGTGATCCTGGATGACCTCGCCACGGCACTGCTCGAGCACGAAACGCTGGACCAGACCGCTCTCGCCGAAATCTTCGCCAACGTCGAAAAGCTCCCGTCGCGCCCGCAGTGGCTGTCGAGCGACAAGCGCCCCGTGTCTGACGTGCCGCCGATCGCGATGCCGGCTCCGAAGGCTCCCATCGACGGTGCCGCCGTCGACGGTGGCATCACGAGCGGTGACGCCGCCCCCGCCAAACCGAAACGCGCGCCGGCCCGTACCCCCCGCCCCGCGACCGCTTAGGCGCCCGTGGCGGTGGACAGGGCACGCATCGAGGCGGCCGTTTCAGAGATTCTCGCTGCAATTGGCGAGAATCCGGAACGGGTCGGCCTGGAGAGCACGCCGCGACGAGTAGCGGATGCCTACGCCGAGTTCTTCGCCGGCCTGGACCAGGACCCGCAGGAGCTCTTGCAGGACTTCGTTCCGGTCGGGGACAGCACCGGGGAACTCGTGCTGCTGCGCGATATCGCCTTTCGGTCCATCTGTGAACACCACCTGCTGCCGTTCCTGGGCATCGCCCACGTGGCCTACCTGCCACGGGGCCGGGTCGTCGGCCTCGGCCGGTTGCCCGCCGTTGTTGAAACCATCGCAGCCCGGCCCCAGCTGCAGGAGCGCCTGACCGAGGAGATCGCCGGCGCATTGCAGGACGGCCTCGACCCGCTCGGTGTGCTCGTCGTGCTCGATGCCGTGCACGGCTGTGTCGGCACCCGCGGCCCACGCCAGAGCGCGAGCTCGACCGTGACCATGGCTTCCCGCGGCGTGCTGACCGAGCCGACCGCCCGCGCCGAGATCATTGCCCTGATCGCCGCGGGCCAATGACTCTGATCAGGCCAGTGACTCTGATCAGGCCAGTGACGCTCATCATGGGGGTGCTCAACGTCACACCTGACTCTTTCAGCGATGGCGGACGGTGGGCAGCAACGGATGCCGCCATCGAGCACGGACTGCTGCTGCGCGCCCAGGGCGCCGACCTGATCGACGTGGGCGGTGAATCCACTCGCCCGGGTGCCACCCGCGTCACTCCGGCCGAGGAACAAAACCGGGTCATTCCGGTCGTCACCGAACTCGCCCGGCAGGGACTGCGCCTGAGCATCGACACGCTCAACGCCTCGACGGCCCGCGCGGCAGCGAAAGCCGGAGCGAGCATCATCAACGATGTTTCCGGCGGGTTGGCCGACCCCGACATGGCTGCTGTCGTCGCCGACACTGGCCTGAACTTTGTGGCCATGCACTGGCGTGCCCATGCCCAGCAGATGGACGCCCTCACGGAGTACGACGACGTCGTCACCGAGGTCATGGTCGCGCTCACCGCCCGGGTGGACGCGTTGACCGCCGCCGGCGTGGCGCGCGAACGCATCGTGCTCGACCCTGGCCTCGGCTTCTCCAAGAAGACCGAACACAACTGGCAGCTGATCAACCGGCTGGATGCGTTCGCCTCGCTGGGGCTTCCGATCCTCGTCGGAGCCTCGCGCAAACGCTTTCTGGCGGCGGTTCTGCCGGACGGCGCTCCCGTGCAGGACCGTGACCTGCCGACCGCCGTGGTGAGTGTGCTGGCTGCACAGGCGGGCGCCTGGGCGGTGCGCGTGCACGACGTCGCCGGCACCCGCGCGGCGCTCAACGTGCTCTCCAGCGCCCGGCAGTCGACGCCACCGGCCACCAATGAATTGTCGGGCGGGCCGTTCGAGTCCGACACAATGGAACCATGACTGATTCGATCACCCTCACCGGCCTGCGGGTGAACGCCCACCACGGCGTCTACGACTTCGAGAAAGAAAACGGTCAGGACTTCGTCATTGACGTCACCGTCTGGCTCGATCTGCTCGCGGCGGCGGCGAGCGATGACGTGACCCAGACCATCCACTATGGCGAACTCGCCGAGCAAATCACCGACGCAGCCAGGCACAACCCCGTCGACCTCATCGAAACCGTCGCCGAACGCATCGCCTCCGTCGTGCTGGCCCACCCACCGGCGCTCAAGGTGCAGGTCACGGTGCACAAGCCGCAGGCTCCCATCTCCGTGCCCTTCACCGACGTGGCTGTGCAGATCACCCGGGTGCGGCCATGACCGGTGATCGAGTCGTTCTGGCCCTTGGCAGCAACCTCGGAGACCGGGAAACGACGCTCGCGAGCGCGGTGCGGGATCTCGCCGACCTGCCCGGCGCGACGCTGGTCGCAGTGTCGCCGAGCTACGAATCGGCAGCCGTGAAACTCGACGGTGTTGACGAGCGCGCCCCCCGCTATCTCAACGCGGTGCTCACGATCGATTACACCGGCGACGCCCACGCGCTGCTCGACGCCGTCAACGCCATCGAGGCCGAGCACGGCCGGGTGCGCGCCGAGCGCTGGGGCGACCGCACACTCGACATCGACATCATCGCCTTTGGCCAGCTGAGCATCGACGACGCGCGCCTCACCGTGCCGCACCCGCGCGCGGCGGAACGCGACTTCGTGCTCGCCCCCTGGCTCGACCTCGATGAGCAAGCCACCGTTCCCGGACGGGGCCTGGTGCGCGACCTGCTCGCCGCGACCGGCCAGACAGTGCGCCGGGCAACGGATGCCGCCACCCTCCACCCGGAACCGGGAACGCCGCGATGAAGCGCTCGCACGCGACCGGGCTGCTCGCGGTGTTGCTCATCGGACTCGTGATCGGCTTTTTGCTCGAGATCGCGTTCGCGGCATCCGGTGCCCCCATCGTCGTTCCACCGGTTACCCTGCCGCTAACGCTCATCCTGTTGGCGGCCGTCGTCGTCAGTCTGGCCTGGCGGGTACGTCAGGGCAGCCGACGCAAGGCGCTGCGCCGCATCGACCCGTTCTGGGCGATGCGGGTGGCCGTGCTGTCGAAGGCGACCTCACTCTCAGCGTCCCTGCTGTTCGGCGGTTCCCTCGGCATCGTGCTGTACATCCTGACCCGATCCGTGGTGCCGGCGGTCACTTCGCTCTGGCTTGCGATCGGTACGGCGATCGGCGCGGCCGTCATGCTGGCGGCCGGCCTCGTGGCCGAACACTTCTGCACCCTTCCGCCCGACGACGACACCGATACCGACGAGCCCGGAGGTACGCGTGCCTGATTCCGACGATGTGAACCCACCCGAACACGCGCGGGTCGAACCGTCGGAACGGCTCGACCTGGTCGGCGTCGGCGAGTGGAAGCGGGTTTCCCCGAAGTACGTGCTGGTCGAGATCGTCGGCACCATTGTGTTCGGCGTCGTGGTCTGCGGCGGCGCCAGCGTGCTCTGGCTGCTGCTCGAGCAGACCTGGGCCTTGTGGGTCGGCCTCGCGGTGCTCCTGATGACCATTATCAACCTGGTGTTCGAACCGCGCCGGGTGCGCTCCATCGGCTATCTGCTGCGCGAGGATGATTTGCTCTTTCGCCGCGGCATCCTCTTTCAACGCTTTGTGGCGGTGCCCTACGGACGCATGCAGCTCATCGATATCACCCGCGGCCCGGTGGCGCGCTGGCTCGGTCTGGCCGACCTCAAATTCGTGACCGCGGCGGCGACCGCCGGGGTCTCGATCCCCGGGCTGGCCGAAGCGGATGCCGAAAGTCTGCGCGACCGTTTGGTGGAGCTCGCCGAGATCCGCCGGGCGGGGCTGTGAGCGAGCCCGCCGTTCCGGCGCCACTCGCTGCACCGCGCACCGACCTCACCGACGGGCAGTGGCACCGACTGCACCCCGCGACACCACTGCTGCGCGGCGGCATTTTCATGGTGGCCGTGCTCGGCTTCGTGATCGCCAACCTGCGCGAACGGCTCATCGACCTGTTCCTGGGCGAGGAGAACTACGGCGGCGACCCGATCGATGAGATCTACCAGCGGGGCGGCACCGGGTGGGCGCTGCTCATCATCGCCGGCGTGCTGCTGGTCATAATTGTCGCGTTCTACCTGTCCTGGCGCATGCACACCTTTCGCATCAACGGGGAAATCGTCGAGGTGCGCAGCGGCCTCGTTTTTCGCAGCAACCGCAAGGCGCGCCTCGACCGGGTGCAGGGGGTGAACCTGGCTCGGCCGTTGATTCCCCGACTGTTCGGAGCCGCCCGGCTCGACATCGCCGTCGCGGGTCAGGACGGCAACGTGCAGCTGGCCTACCTCGGCTCGAAATTAGCGGATGACCTGCGCCGCGACATCCTGCACCTCGCCTCCGGCCTGCGGCAGACCAGAGCGCCGGCAGCTACACCGGACGCCGCAGATATGGCCGCGGAAGGCGCTCCGCCGACCCTGATCGGCCCGCCCACCGCGCACTCGGCCCTCGGCGGCTTCGCCACGGCGGGCTACCAGGAATTCGTGGAGCCCGAACGGGGCCCCGACGCCGCTCCGCCCGTGTCGGTCGTGCGCATTCCGCCCGGACGACTGATCGGGTCGGTCGTGCTCAGCGGCTTCACCGTCTTTCTGCTCCTGGCCGGCATCGGGCTGATCGTCAGCGTGATCGCCGGCAGCAGCGGCTGGGTGCTCGTGGCCGTGCTTCCCGGCCTGATCGGCAGCGTCGGCTACTACTTCTCGCGCATCACCAAGCAGCTGCGGTTCACGATCGCGGGCACGGCTGACGGTGTGCGGGTCGGGTTCGGCCTACTCTCCACGAGCAGCCAGACCCTGCCGCCCGGGCGCATCCACGCCATCAAGGTGTCTCAACCCATTCTGTGGCGTCGTTTCGGCTGGTGGCAGATCAACATCAACACAGCGGGGCACGCTGCCGGGGCGAGCGCGGGTAATCCAACGAGCACGGTGCTTCTGCCGGTCGGCACCCTCGCCGACGTCGAGAAGGTGCTCGAACTGGCCCTCCCCGGCTTCACCACCGATACCCATGGGGCGCTGGTCGAAAACGGCATGCTCGGCGGCCGCAAGGCTGATTCCGGAGTCGCCGATGTCTACAGCAATGCGCCACCGCGAGCGGTCTGGCTGCGACCCTTCTCCTGGTGGCGCACCGGCTGGGCGGTCTCGGGCAATGTCGCCCTGATCCGCCGCGGGGTGCTCTCCCGCGACCTGATCCTCGTGCCGCTCGCCCGCATGCAGGGTGTGAGCGTGCGGCAGGGCCCGATCAAGCGTCGGCTGCGCCTCGCCTCGGCCGACCTGCTCGCGGTCGCCGGCCCGGTCACGGCGTCGCTCAGCGTCATCGACGTCGATGAAGCGCTCGTGCTTTTCCAATGGATGTCCACCGGCGCGGTCAGCTCGGCGCTCGCCGACACCAGCCACCGCTGGAGCCGGGCCGACGAGGCCCCGAAGCCAGCCGCAGATCAATACGGAGAGACAGAATGAACGCCAAACCCGGCCGCCTCGGCGTCGGAATCATCGGAGCCGGCCACGTCGGCCCCGTTCTCGGCGCCGCACTCGCGGGTGCCGGCCACGCGATCGTAGGCATCTCGGCGATCTCGCAGGCCAGCCGTGATCGGGCCGAAGCCATCCTGCCGCTCGTGCCGATCCTCACCGTGCCCGAGGTGGTCGAACGCAGCGAGCTGGTCATCATCGCGGTACCCGATGCCCAGCTGGAGAGTCTGGTGCAGGGCCTCGCCGTGACGAACACCTGGCAGCCCGGCCAGCTTGTGCTGCACACCTCCGCCCGCTTCGGCACCGCGGTGCTCGCGCCCGCCCAGGCAGCCGGAGCGATCCCACTCGCCATCCACCCGGCCATGGCCTTCACCGGCACGAGCCTCGATTTGGCCCGGCTCGCGGACAGCTATTTCGCGGTGACCGCGCCCGGCCCGGTGCTGCCGATCGGGCAGGCGCTCGCGGTGGAGATGGGCGGCGAACCGCTCATCGTCGCCGAGGCCGACCGTGCCAGCTACGCCGAAGCCATCGAGATCGCCACCGCATTCTCCACGTCGATCGTCGAGCAGGCCACGCGACTGCTCGCCGGAATCGGGATGGAGCAGCCGGGAGCCGTGCTGGGGCCGCTGCTGCGCTCCGCGATGGAGAACGCCCTCGGGCGCACGAGCCCGGAACGCCTCGACCTGACCGGGCTGGACGAAATCGCGCCCAGGCAGCATCCGCTTGACGACGACCGGACAATCGAATGAGCACGCCCGAAGTGATCAGCACCATCACCGCCCTGCAACACCGGCTCGGTCAGGCCCGGGGCCGTTCGGCGCTGGTCGGCGGGGACACCCGCATCGTGCTCGTGCCGACCATGGGGGCCCTGCACGCCGGGCACCTCGCGCTGGTGCGGCGGGCGCACGCTCTGGGCGACATCGTGGTGGTGTCGATCTTCGTGAACCCGCTGCAGTTCGGCGCCGGCGAAGACCTCGAGCGGTACCCGCGCACCCTCGATGCCGACCTGGCCACCCTCGCCGACGAGAACGTTTCGGTCGTGTTTGCGCCCACGGCCGGCGAAATGTATCCAGAAAGCGCGAACGGCACGCGGGTGACCGCCGGCCCGATCGGCAGCGCCTACGAGGGAGCTGCGCGCCCGGGCCACTTCGACGGCATGCTCACGGTCGTCGCGAAACTGCTGGGCATCGTGGCACCGGATACGGCGGTGTTCGGTCAAAAAGACGGCCAGCAGGTTTTTCTCGTGCAGAGCATGGTTGCCGACCTCAACCTGCGCACCGCGATCGAGGTCGTCGAGACGGTGCGCGAGCCGAGCGGGCTGGCCCTCTCGAGCCGCAATCGCTACCTCGACGACGCCCAGAATACGGCGGCGCAAGCCCTGTTCGCCGGGCTCCGCGCGGCCGTGCAGGCGGCGCTGGCCGGACCCGCCGCCGCCCTCGCTGCCGCACACGCACGCATTGCAGCCCAGCCGCTGGTTAAACTGGACTATCTCGTGATCGTGCACCCGCAGACCTTTGTACCGGTCGACGACGCCTATCGCGGACCGGCCCGGATTCTCGTGGCCGCGCGGGTCGGTACCACCCGGCTGATTGACAACGTGCCGCTTGCCCTCGGGTAGGCAGCATCCGCTTTATTTCTGAACTGACAGCACCAACGGAGAACCGTATGAGCCAGAACACCCCGCCCATCTCGACCGACGTCGAGGGCTTCTCCGACGCAGAAATGAACGAGCAGAAGGCCGTGCGCCTCGGCAAACGCGACCGCCTGAACGCGGCGGCCGCCAGCCCGGCCGGCGGCGCGTACCCGGTGTCGGTTCCGGTGACCCACACCATTCCGGCCGTGCGCGCCGAATTCGGCACGCTCGAAGCGGATGCCGTCACCGGCGTCATCGTCGGCCTGGCCGGCCGCATCGTGCACCTGCGCAATACCGGCAAGCTGTGCTTCGCCAGCCTGCAGTCGGGCGACGGCACCCGCATCCAGGCCATGGTTTCGCTCGCCGCCGTCGGGGACGAGTCACTGGCCGCCTGGAAAGACCTGGTCGACCTCGGCGACCACATTTTCGTTACCGGCGAGGTCATCTCGAGCCGCCGCGGCGAACTGTCGATCATGGTCACCGATTGGCAGGTCGCCGCGAAGGCGCTGCTGCCGCTGCCGAACCTGCACTCCGAGCTCAGCGAAGAAACGCGGGTGCGCAGCCGCTACCTCGACCTGATCAGCCGCGAGCAGGCCCGCACCAACGTGCTATCCCGTTCGAAGGCCGTCGCGAGCCTGCGCAAGACGTTCACCGACCTCGAGTTCATCGAGATCGAGACCCCGATGCTGCAGGTCATGCACGGTGGGGCATCCGCTCGCCCATTTCAGACCCACAGCAACGCCTTCGACACCGAACTGTTTCTGCGCATCGCGCCGGAGCTGTTTTTGAAGCGGGCCGTGGTTGGCGGCATTGACCGGGTCTACGAGATCAACCGCAACTTTCGCAATGAGGGCGCCGACTCCACCCACTCGCCCGAGTTCGCGATGCTCGAGGCCTATGAGGCGTACGGCGATTACAACTCCATCGCCGACCTCACCCAGAAGCTGATTCAGGATGCCGCCTTCGCGATTGCCGGATCATACGTGGTCACCTGGGCCGACGGTACCCTGTTCGACCTCGGCGGCGACTGGGACCGCATCGGCATGTACGACAGCCTGTCCACGGCGGCCGGTATTACGATCACGCCCGAGACGCCGCTCGCCGACCTCGTCGCGATCGCCGATCGCGAAGGCATCGAGATCGACCACCCGATTCACGGCAAGTACGTCGAAGAGCTCTGGGAGCACTTCGTTAAGGGCGACCTGGTGCGCCCGACCTTTGTGATGGACTTTCCCATCGACACGAGCCCGCTCGTGCGCGGCCACCGCTCGGTGGCCGGCGTGGTCGAGAAGTGGGACCTGTACGTGCGCGGCTTCGAACTGGCCACCGGCTACTCCGAGCTCGTCGACCCGGTGGTGCAGCGGGAACGCTTCATCGAGCAGGCCAGCCTGGCCGCCGGGGGAGACCCGGAGGCGATGCGCCTCGACGAAGAATTCCTCCGCGCTCTCGAATACGGCATGCCGCCAACCGGTGGCATGGGCATGGGTATCGACCGTATGCTGATGGCCCTGACCGGCCTCGGCATTCGCGAGACAATCCTCTTCCCGCTGGTCAAGTAGTTAGTAGGTACTCATGAGCTATCTCCCCAAAGACGAATTAGAGCCCGACAAGGGCGGGCGCAAACCGCCGTCGATGAACCGCATCGCGATCTGGGTGATCGTCAGCGGCGTCGGCGTGTATTTTCTCGGCAGCGGAATCTACGGCATCCTGACCAAGTAGGGGCTTCGCCAGCCTTTACGCGTAGTCTGGGGGTGTGATTGAGAACTTCTGGGGTAACGCGCTCTTTTCGGTCGTGCCCACCATTGCGCTTGGCCTCATCTTCTGGATGCTGATGCGCTCAATCCTGCGCGCCGATCGCACCGAACGTAAGGTGTACGCCCAAATCGAAGCCGAAGAACGCGCCCGGCTCGGTCTCGACAAACCGACCACCTAAGTACCAATGTTCGGCATCGACGGCCTGACCATCACCGTTCTGCTGGCCCTGATCATCGACTTTTCCGTGCGCGTCGTGGCCATCATCGTGGTCCCTCGCAACCGCCGCCCGATGTCGGGCATGGCCTGGTTGCTGACCATTTTCTTCATCCCGTACCTCGGCGTGCTGCTCTTTCTGCTGATCGGCTACCGCACCCTGCCGAAGAAGCGCCGATTGATGCAGGATGAGATCAACCAGTTTATCCTCGACAGTACCGAGGGCATGGAGCTGGTGCGCCGTGACCACCCGTGGCCCAGCTGGCTAGAATCGGTCGTTGAACTCAACCGCAACCTCGGGGCGATGCCGCTCGTCGGCGACAACACCGCGAGCCTGATCAACGACTATCAGCTGTCGTTCGACACGATGATTGCCGACATCGACCTGGCCAAGAAATACGTGCACGTCGAGTTCTACATTCTCTCGCTCGACCACACCACCGCGCCGTTCTTCGACGCCCTCGAGCGGGCGCACCGGCGCGGGGTCAGCGTGCGCGTGCTGATGGACCACATCCAGTCAATGCGCAAGCCGGGTTTTCGCCAGACCAAGAAACGGCTGACGGATGCCGGTGTCGACTGGGAACTCATGCTTCCGGTGCAGCCGTTCAAGGGTAAATGGCAGCGACCCGACCTGCGCAACCACCGCAAGCTGCTCATCGTCGATGGCCTGGTCGGCTTCATGGGGTCGCAGAACATCATCGACCGCACCTACAACATGCGCAAGAACATTCGTCGGGGTCTGAAGTGGAAGGACTTCATGACCCGGCTGGAAGGCCCGATCGTGTCGGGGCTCAATGCCATCTTCATCACCGACTGGTACAGCGAAACCAATGAGCTGCTCACCCGTGACATTGAGCCGGTGCACCCTCGGCCGGTGACCGATGCCCTCGACTGCCAGGTCGTGCCGAGCGGCCCGGGGTTCAAGGGTGAGAACAACCTGCGCCTGTTTCTCGCGTTGCTCTACTACGCGCAGGACCGCATCATCATCACGAGCCCGTACTTCGTGCCGGACGAATCGATCATGTACGCCATCACGACCGCCGTGCAGCGAGGGCTTCGCGTTGAGCTGTTCGTCTCGGAGATCGGCGACCAGGCCGTGGTTTATCACGCCCAGCGCTCGTACTATGAGGAATTGCTGACCGCCGGCGTGCACATCTACATGTACAAGGCGCCGTACATTCTGCACGCCAAGCACTTCACGATCGACGATGAGGTCGCCGTCGTCGGCTCGAGCAATATGGACCAGCGCTCCTTCAGCCTCAACATGGAGGTCTCGCTCATGGTGCGCGGCCGGTCGTTCGTGCGCAACCTCCGCGCGATGGAGGATGAGAACCGATTGAACAGTCGCGAGTTGACCCTCGAGGAGTGGCGCAAGCAGCCGCTGCGCTCGACCATCCTCGACAACCTCGCCCGGCTCACTTCCGCCGTGCAGTAGCGCCCGGTCAAGCGGATGCTGCGCGCGGGCCCAGCGCGCAGCATCCGTCACGCTGTGCTTATCACGCCTACGGCGAACAAACGCCCGCGGGCGGCGCAGGCTGGTTATTCTCGATGTAACGGCACCAACTGCCCTGGCGCCAAGGGAGCGATCATATGTTTGAGAGATTTACCGACCGAGCTCGTCGCGTCGTCGTTTTGGCCCAGGAAGAGGCCAAGATGCTCAACCACAACTACATCGGCACCGAGCACATTCTGCTCGGGCTGATTCACGAGGGTGAAGGCGTCGCCGCGAAGGCTCTGGAGAGCCTCGGCATCTCGCTGGATGCCGTGCGCGAGCAGGTACAAGACATCATTGGCCAGGGGCAGCAGCAGCCCACCGGCCACATTCCCTTCACGCCGCGGGCGAAGAAGGTTCTCGAGCTGAGCCTGCGCGAAGCGCTGCAGCTCGGCCACAACTACATTGGCACGGAGCACATCCTGCTCGGCCTCATTCGCGAGGGCGAGGGCGTGGCCGCCCAGGTTCTCGTCAAGCTCGGCGCCGACCTCAACCGCGTGCGCCAGCAGGTCATCCAGCTCCTCTCCGGTTACCAGGGCAAGGAGCAGGTCGCGGTCGGCGCCAACGAGCAGGCGGCCAACACGGCCGGCAGCCAGGTGCTCGACCAGTTCGGCCGCAACCTCACCCAGATGGCCCGCGACAACAAACTCGACCCGGTCATCGGACGCGAGAAAGAAATCGAGCGGGTCATGCAGATCCTCTCGCGTCGCACCAAGAACAACCCCGTGCTGATCGGTGAGCCCGGCGTCGGCAAGACCGCCGTCGTCGAGGGGCTCGCCCAGGCGATCGTCAAGGGCGATGTGCCCGAGACGCTCAAGGACAAGCAGCTCTACTCGCTCGACCTCGGCTCGCTCATCGCCGGCAGCCGCTACCGCGGTGACTTCGAAGAGCGCCTGAAAAAGGTCACCAAGGAGATCCGCACCCGCGGCGACATTATCGTCTTCATCGACGAGATCCACACCCTGGTTGGTGCGGGCGCCGCCGAGGGTGCCATCGATGCCGCATCCATTCTCAAGCCGTTGCTGGCCCGTGGTGAGTTGCAGACCATCGGTGCGACCACCCTCGACGAGTACCGTAAGCACTTCGAGAAGGATGCCGCGCTCGAGCGACGCTTCCAGTCCATCCAGGTGAACGAGCCGTCGCTGCCGCACACCATTAACATCCTCAAGGGACTGCGCGACCGCTACGAAGCGCACCACAAGGTGTCCATCACCGACGGTGCCCTCGTGGCCGCGGCGAACCTCGCCGACCGCTACGTCTCCGACCGGTTCCTGCCCGACAAGGCCATCGACCTGATCGACGAGGCCGGCGCTCGCCTGCGCCTGTCGATCCTGTCGAGTCCGCCGGAGCTGCGCGAATTCGACGAGAAAATCGCCGTGGTTCGTGCCGCCAAGGAACTCGCCATTGAGGAGCAGGACTTCGAGAAGGCCGCCGGCCTGCGCGACGAGGAGAAGAACCTCCTCGGCGAGCGTCTGCGCCTGGAGAAGAAGTGGAAGTCCGGCGACGTCAAGACCACCGCGGTGGTCGACGAAGGCCTGATCGCCGAGGTTCTGGCCCAGGCCACCGGCATTCCGGTGTTCAAGCTCACCGAGGAAGAGTCCTCGCGGCTCGTCTTCATGGAAAAGGCACTGCACCAGCGCGTCATCGGTCAGGAAGAGGCCATCTCGGCGCTCGCCAAGACCATCCGTCGTACCCGTGCCGGCCTGAAGGACCCGAAGCGTCCCTCCGGATCCTTCGTCTTCGCCGGTCCCACCGGTGTCGGCAAGACCGAGCTCGCCAAGGCGCTCGCCGAGTTCTTGTTCGACGACGAGGCCGCCATGATCTCGCTCGATATGAGTGAGTACGGCGAGAAGCACACCGTGTCGCGCCTGTTCGGTGCGCCTCCCGGATTCGTCGGCTTCGAAGAGGGCGGTCAGCTCACCGAGAAGGTGCGGCGCAAGCCGTTCTCCGTGGTGCTGTTCGACGAGATCGAGAAGGCTCACCCCGACATCTTCAACTCCCTGCTCCAGATTCTGGAAGAGGGCCGGTTGACGGATGGTCAGGGTCGCGTCGTCGATTTCAAGAACACCGTCATCATCATGACTACCAACCTCGGCACCAAGGACATCTCGGGCGGACCGGTCGGCTTCCAGCTGGAAGGCGACACCACCACCGGGTACGAGCGCATGGCCGGCAAGGTCAAGGACGAGCTGAAGAAGCACTTCAAGCCCGAGTTCCTCAACCGCGTGGACGAGATCATCGTGTTCCCGCAGCTGACCAAGCCCGAGCTGCTGCAGATCGTCGACCTGTTCATCAAACGTCTCGGCGTGCGTCTGCTCGACCGCGACATGACCGTCGAGGTCACCCTTGCGGCCAAGGAACACCTGATCGAGGTCGGATTCGACCCGACGCTCGGTGCTCGTCCGCTGCGCCGCGCCATCCAGCGCGAGGTGGAGGACCGCCTGTCGGAGAAGATCCTGCAGGGTGAGCTCAACGCCGGAGACCACGTGCACGTGGACTTCGTCGACGGCAAGCTCGTCTTCACCACGACGACCCGGGCAGATTCGGTCGGCGTCGGAGTGAACACCGCAGCCGCCGTCGGCACCGGTCCGGCCACCCCCGACCTGGCGATCACGAGCGACTAAGTTTCACCCCGCGCTAGTTCAGCGGCAGAAGGCCCGGCAGATTCGTCTGCCGGGCCTTTTCCATGCCCCCAGCACCGGCTGGCGTGCATAACTCCTGCAATTTCTATGGCTTCCCGCCAACTTCCGCGTCCTTCCGGGGGTGGCCGGGCGGCGCATCCGTTCTGGTGGGGGCGAAAAGTGGGGGCGAATTCAGAAAGGACGGGGGCGGCGGGCGGCTGCGGCGGCGGAATCCCGCGGCACGATCCCTAGACTGGTGGTCTGATCCTGATTTAGCCACGAGAGGGGCCGATAGGCGTGACCGTATTGCAGCAGAGGGCACCGGAACAACCCGAACTGGAGTATTCGGTGCGCCGCGCCCGCACGAGTGACGTTCCCGGCATCGAAGCGCTGGTCGAACCGCTCGTGCAGCAGCGCATCCTGCTCGGCAAGGACCGGGTCGTGTTCTACGAGGCGGTGCAGGAATTTCGGGTGGCCGTTGACTCCTCAGGGAAGCTGATCGGCTGCGGCGCCCTGCACGTCATGTGGGAAGACCTCGGCGAGGTGCGCACCCTCGCCGTCGACGCGAACTGGCTCGGCCACGGCGTCGGCTACACCATGATGCAACGCCTCGAAGCGGATGCCCGCGACCTCGGCTTGAGCCGACTGTTCTGCCTGACCTTCGAGGTGGGCTTCTTCACCCGCAACGGCTTCAGCGACATGGGTACCGAAACCGTCGATCCGGCCATCTACGCCGAGCTCGTGCGGTCTCCCGATGAGGGCGTCGCGGAGTTTCTCGACCTGGCACGGGTGAAGCCGAACACGCTCGGCAACACCCGCATGGTGAAGCGCCTGACTCGTTCCTGAACCGGCGGAATTCTGCGTGACCGGCTCGATCGCGGCTATCTGTGCTGCGTGGCGCCGATTTCAGCTGCGCATACGAGCAAAATGAGCGCAGTTCACCCCCCGGACACGGCCCGTCACTAGGCTGCGAACTATTGCACCGGCCGGAACCACTCCACGGGGCGCAAGACCCTGGGTGCAATGAGACGACCATCGTTCAATGAATGAGGAGATCCATGTCATCCGCCGTTCGCAGCCGTTCGAGGCTGGTTTTCGCCACACTTCTGGGGGTAAGCCTCGCGGCCGCTCCGATCATTGCCATACCGGCCAGCGCCAACACCGCCGGCACCGGAGTCGTCATCAACGAGGCCTACCTGAACGGGGGCAGCTCGGGTGCGACCTACCTGAACAAGTTCGTCGAGCTGTACAACCCGACCAACGCCGACGTCTCGCTCGACGGCACGTCGATTCAGTATCGCGCGTCGGGCTCGACGTCGAATCCGACCTCGGTCCTCGCGTTGACCGGCACCATCGCCGCCGGAGGCTACTACCTCGTACAGGGCGGCTCGAACGCGACAAATGGCGCGTCGCTCCCAGAAGCGGATGCCGCCTCCGGCATCTCCTTCGCCGGCGCCTCCGGCACGATCTTCTTCGCCAGCCAGTCCGCGGCGCTGTCTGCGCCCGCCATCGGCTCGCTCACCGGGCAGCCCGAGATTCTCGACCTGATCGGTTACGGCAGCTCGAACACCTACGAGGGAACGGCCGCAGCCAACGCATCCGTCACCACCTCGGTGAACCGCACGAACTTCATTGACACCGATGTCAACGCCGCCGACTTCAGCTCGGCCACGCCAACGCCGACAAACACGGCAGGCGAGACCGGCAGCCCGGTCGACCCAGAACCAGACCCCGACCCAACCCCGGTTCCCGACGAGCTCACCGCGATCAACGCGATCCAGGGAACGACCGATACGAGCCCGCTGGCCGGAACCGTCGTCAAGACGTCCGGCGTCGTCACGGCCGCCTACCCGACCGGCGGCTTCAACGGCTTCTACCTGCAGACCGCCGGGACCGGCGGCGATATCGACTTCGCCAGCCACACCGCTTCGCACGGCGTCTTCGCGTACTCCAACTCGGCCACCGCCGACGTGAAGATCGGCGACCACGTGCAGGTCGTCGGCACCGTCGTGGAGTTCTTCGGCCTGACCGAAATCACCTTCAGCACCGTTGACGATGTCACCCAGCTCGCGGGCACCGACGTAGCCCTGCCGACACCGGTCACGGTATCCCTGCCGACCAGCGAGGCGCAGCGGGAAACCCTCGAGGGCATGCTCATCGCGCCCCAGGGTGATTACACCGTCACCAACAACTACACGACCAACCAGTACGCCGAGATCGGCCTCGCCGCCGGAACGACGCCGCTGGTGAACCCGACCGTGACGGCACTGCCCGGCTCGGCCGAGTACACGGCGGCCATCGCGGCCAACGCCGCACGCGCCGTGACCCTCGACGACGGTGCGAGCACGAACTACCTCTCCAGCACCAACCAGGGAACCCCGGTTCCGTACCTCACCGTCGCTGACCCGCTGCGCATCGGTGCGGCCGTGACCTTCACCACGCCCGTGATCTTGGACTACCGCAACTCCGCGTGGAAATTCCAGCCCACCACGGCGCTCACCGCGGCAAACGCCGCCACGGTCCAGCCGGCCACGTTCGCCAATACCCGCACGGAGGCTCCCGAAGATGTGGGAGGGGACATCCGTCTGGCAAGCTTCAACGTCTTGAACTACTTCTCCACCGTCGGTGATTCCCTCGTCGGCTGCTCGTACTACAGCGACCGGGCCGGGAACCCGATAACCGTGCGCAGCGGATGCGACGCCCGCGGCGCCGCAAACACTGTCAACTTCGAACGCCAACAGGCGAAGATCGTCGCGGCCATCAACGCCCTCGACGCCGACGTTGTCTCGCTCGAGGAGATCGAGAACTCGGCAGCCTACGGCAAGGACCGCGACGACGCCCTCGCCAACCTGGTGAACGCGCTAAACGCAGCGGTCGGCAGCACGGCCTGGGCCTTCGCGGCCTCGCCCACCGAGCTCCCCGCCAACGAAGACGTCATCCGCACCGCTTTCATCTACAAGGTCGATACGGTCGAAACCATGGGTGGGTCCAAAATTCTCACCGGCTCCGCCGCATTCAGCAATGCCCGCCAGCCGCTCGCCCAGGCGTTCCAGCTGGTCGGCGACACAAACAGCTCGTTCCTTGCCATCGTCAACCACTTCAAGTCGAAGGGCTCCGGAACCGGGGTCGACGCCGACATGAAAGACGGCCAGGGTGCCTCGAACGCTTCCCGGGTGAACCAGGCCACGGCCCTCGTGGCCTTCGCCGACGATCTCACGGCCAGCACCGGTATCGACCGGGTGTTCCTCACGGGCGATTTCAACGCCTACGACCTGGAAGACCCGATCAGGGTGATCACCGACGCCGGGTACATTAACCAGGGCGCCAAGACCGGCGAATACAGCTATGCCTTCGGTGGCACGGTCGGCTCGCTCGACCACGTGTTCGCTTCGCCCGAAGCGGATGCCACGGTCAACGACGTCGACATTTGGAACATCAACTCCGTTGAATCGGTGGCCCTCGAGTACAGCCGGTACAACAACAACGTGACCGACTTCTACGTTGCCGACGCGTACCGCTCCTCCGATCATGACCCGGTCGTACTCGGACTCAACCTCGCCGCGCCCACCTCGGTGGAGCTCAACCTGCTGAACATCAATGACTTCCACGGACGCATCGACGCCAACACCGTCAAATTCGCGGGAACCATCGAGCAACTGCGGGCCGAGTACGGCGACGCGAATTCGCTGTTCCTCTCGAACGGCGACAATATCGGTGCCTCGCTGTTCGCATCGGCATCGCAGAACGATCAGCCGACGATCGACGTGCTGAACGCCCTCGATCTGGCCGCCTCTGGCGTGGGCAACCACGAGTTCGATCAGGGCTTCGCTGACCTCGGGGCACGAGTGGCCGATGCTGCCAACTTCGACTACCTCGGAGCCAACGTCTACAACGCGGGCACGGAAACGCCCGCGATGCAGGAATACGCCCTCATCGATGTTGCCGGCGTGATGGTTGGCGTTATCGGCGCGGTGACGGAAGAGACCCCCTCCCTCGTCTCGCCGAACGGTATCGCGAGCCTCAGCTTCGGGGACCCTGTTGCCGCAGTCAACCGCGTTGCCGCGCAGCTCACCGACGGCGACCCCGCCAACGGCGAAGCGGATGTCCTGATCGCCGAGTACCACGAGGGTGCCGGCGCCGGAATTCCGGATGGCGCCACGCTCGAGCAGGAACTCGCCGCCGGCGGGGCCTTCGCGAGCATCGTGAATGACACCTCGGCCGAGGTCGACGCGATCTTCACCGGTCACACGCACAAGCAGTACGCCTGGGACGCCCCGGTTCCCGGCGCGGCCGATGGCGCCACGCGCCCGGTGCTGCAGACGGGCAGCTACGGCGAGAACATCGGCCAGGTTGTGCTCAGCTATGACGTGGCCTCCGGTGACACGACCACGGTGAAGAACCGCAACGTGGCCCGCTCGACCGTTGCCGATGCCGACCTCGTGGCCGCGTACCCGCGCGTCGCCGAGGTTCAGGCCATCACCAACGCCGCGTTGGCCGAGGCCGCGATCCAGGGCAACGTGCCCGTGGGTTCGGTCACCGCCGACATCACCCGGGCGTGCCTCGGTGGAGTCGCGCCGTGCGCCGAAAACCGGATGGCGCCATCCACTCTGGGGACGCTCGTGGCCAACTCGCTGCGCGCGTCGCTGGCCGACCCCACTATCGGCGGTGCCGAGATCGGCGTCGTCAACCCCGGTGGAATGCGTGCCGACCTCTCGCTGTCTCCTGACGGCGTGGTGACCTACGCCGAGGCGAACGCGGTGCTGCCGTTCCTGAACAACCTCTGGACGACGAGCCTGACCGGCGCACAGTTCAAGACCGTTCTCGAGCAGCAGTGGCAGACCAACGCCGACGGCACGATTCCGAGCCGGCCGTTCCTGCAACTCGGCTTGAGCGACAACGTGAACTACACCTTCGACGCGTCACGAGATGCCGGAAGCCGCATCACGGGCATCTGGATCGACGGTGCCCAGATCGACCCGGCGCAGTCCTACCGCATCGGTTCGTTCAACTTCCTGCTCACCGGTGGCGACAACTTCCGAGAGTTCACGAAGGGAACGGATACCCGCGACTCGGGTCTCGTCGACCGCGACGCCTGGATCTCTTACATTCAGGCCAACAGCCCGCTGTCCCCGTCGTTCAAGGCCAGCCAGGCTTCGATCACCGGCGCCCCCACGGCCGCGGTCAGCCCGGGTGACACGATCACCTTCACGGTTGGCAGCCTCAACCTCACCTCGCTCGGCGCCCCGAAAAACACCCAGCTCACGCTGAGCTGGTCGGGCACCGACGTCGGTACGGCATCCGTTGATTCGACGGGCGCAGCCATCGTCACCGTCACGGTGCCGGCCGATGCCGTCGCGAGCAGTGTCCTCGAGATGACCGCGGTTGAATCGGGCACGATCGTGCGCCTCGCCGTTGCGGTAACCGTGAGCACCGAACCGGGAGATGCGCCGACCGCAGCCCCAGCGAAGGATCTCACCAAAAAGCTGCGGAACGCGATCGACACCGACCGGAACTCCTATCGGGCCGGTGACACGGTCGCTGTCGAGGTTGGTGCCTCGCACGCCGGCGAGTACGTGTCGGTGTGGGCCTACGACAAGAAGAAGGCCGCCAACCTCGGCGGCTGGTTGCTCGTCAGCGCAGAGGGCACGGTGAGCGTCACACTCGCTGACGGCCTCAAGCACGGCAAGTACAGCGTGTCCGCGCAGAACGCTGACGGTGACGTAATCGGCTGGACCGACGTCAGGGTCGACCACGCCAAGAAGGCACCGAAGCCGCCGAAACCAGGGCGCCGGTAAGCCATGGTTTGTGCCGGGGCCCGCTCGCACCGTTTCGGTTGCGGGCGGGCCCCGGCCTGTTCCGGCGGCAATTGCTGCCGACACGCACGCCATTACCGCCTTCTGGCGTCGAACATCAATAACCTTGGGGCATGTCGACGATCAAGCAACCGGTCGGCCGCCAGTCCAGCAAGGTGTACCGGCGCCGGCGTTTCGTAGTGGGGCTCGGTTTGCTCGCCGTGCTCATCATTCTGTTTCTCATCATCGTGCAACCGGGGGTGAGCAAGGGTGACGCAGACTCCCCGAAAACGCCCGCCGCGGCCACGACCGAGTCGGCCACGCCGACGGATGCCGCCACCGCCATTCCCGAGACGGCCACCGCCGTCGATGGCTCGGCCTGCGACCCATCAGCGGTTGAGGTTGCGGCCATCACCGACGCCACGAATTATGCGGCCGGCGTGCTGCCGCAGCTGTCGCTGAGCCTGACCAACATCGGCACCACGGACTGCGTGATCAACGCCGGCAACAAGCAGCAGGTGTTCACCGTGATGAGTGGTGAAGACGTCTACTGGACCTCGACCGACTGTCAGACCAACCCGATCGACGCCGAGGTGACGCTCAAGCCCGGCGTGGTCATGCCGCTCGCAACCCCGATCAGCTGGGATCGCACCCGCTCGGCCGTTGACACCTGCCAGACCGAGTCCCGCACCGCAGTTCCGGCCGGCGGGGCGTCGTACTACCTGTACGTGACCGTGGACGGTATCGAAGCGGCCGACCCGGCCTTGATGATTCTGAACTAGGGCTGGCTGCTCAATCTGACGCCCCGCCCGGTGGTGCCGAACACTATTTCCCGTTGAACTGGGGCGAGTGCGCGGGTGAGGAGTAGCATATTGCTCTTTCGGGGCCGGTTTTAGAGCGACTTGAGACCCCTCACGGAGGCGGGTCGGGCTGGGGCTGGGGTGGAACAGGTGGTCGGCTCGCGGGGGCCTCGGCTGGGGAGCGCGTTCGCTCGTGGCATGCGCTGCCAGCTGGGCGTGTACGGGCGCGCCTGATTGAATGAATAGGTGACCGATACGACTGCCAACACCCGTTCCGAGGCGCTCGCCGCCGCACTGGCGGCGCAAGACGTCGTCGCCGTCGCCTATGCGCTGCGCAACGATTATATGATCGTGCCGCAACTCGTCGTCAACGGGGAGGCGGCGCAGGTGCGGGTCTTCGGCCGCGAAGGCTCCGACAAGCGGATGCTGCTGCTCTTCTCGGCCGCCGAAAACTACGTGCGCGTGGTACCCGACGACCTGAACCCGCAGGTCATGGTCTGCGACGGGCAGTGGCTGCGGGAATTTCTCACCGTGCACGCCGCGACCCTGGAGATGGTGTTCTTCGACATCGCCGGGCCGAACGTGATGCAGGCAGCTCCCGCCGATCTGCTCAAGGCGCTGAGCCCCGAACTTGGCCAGAGCGACGCCGGCTGAGTCCTCGCCCGGGCAGCTTCGAGCAACTGCCCGATAGATCGCCCGGTCCAGGCGCAGGCTCGGCGCGCCGGTCAGTGCGCCGAGCCTGCATCCTTTTTTCGGGAAAGCGCTCAGCTACGGCCGAATGTGGGGCGGGGTAGTGATGGAGTCTAGAACGCCCGATCGAGTTCGGCGTCGCGGGGGCTGCGGCTGGTTCCGAGCGCGAGAGCAACCGCCGCGTGGATCGACCCGCAGGCGGCGTCGATCTGGGTGGTGAACCCGAGGCGCACGGCCTCGTTCACGCGCTGCTTCGACATCAGCGCTCCGCGCACCTCCCCGGCCAGGCTGATCTCACCGAAGGCGACCACGTTGTGGGCCACGGCCAGCCCGGTGAAGGCCGACGCGATGGCCAGCGCAATCGCGAGGTCGGCGGCCGGTTCGGTCAGACGGATTCCGCCGACCGTCGACACGTAGACATCTTTGGCGGAGAGTTTCATGCCGGCGCGCTCCTGCAGTACCGCGAGCAACATGGCCACACGGGCTGCGTCTACACCGCTCGTGACACGGCGCGGGTTCGGTGCCTGGGTGTCGGTGACGAGAGCCTGCACCTCGACCGGCATTGCCCGCCGGCCTTCGAGGGCGACGGTGACGCAGGTGCCGTCGACCGGTTCAGTGGCCCGGCTTAGGAACAGCCCGCTCGGGTCGGGCACCTCGGCGATGCCGTCGCCGGTCATCTCGAAGCAGCCGACCTCGTCGGTGGGCCCGAATCGGTTCTTGAGCGCGCGAATGAACCGCAGCGAGGTCTGCCGGTCGCCCTCGAACTGGCAGACCACGTCGACCAGGTGCTCCAGCACCCGCGGGCCCGCAATCGAGCCGTCCTTGGTGACGTGGCCGACGAGCAGCACCGGCAGGTTGCGATCTTTGGCCACGCGAATGAGAGTGGATGCAACCTCCCGCACCTGGCTGGGCATGCCCGGCGAGCCGTCGGAGAGCGCACTCGACACCGTCTGCACCGAGTCGATGATGATGAGGTCGGGCTTCACAGCGTCGATCTGCCCGAGGATCACGCCGAGGTCAGTTTCGGCCGCGATATAGAGCTCGGGTTCGAGCGCGTTAGTGCGTTCGGCCCGCAATCGCACCTGGCTCACCGACTCTTCAGCGCTGACATAGAGCACGCGGCTCTTGGCAGCCGCCGCCTTCGACGCGACCTCGAGCAGCAGCGTGGACTTGCCGACGCCGGGCTCACCGCTGAGCAGAATCACCGAGCCGGGCACGATGCCGCCGCCGAGCACCCGGTCGAACTCGTTGATGCCGGTCGGCCAGTGAGCGGCGGCATCCGTTTCAACGTGGGTGATGGGTCGGGCGATACCATCGCCGACGAGCGTGATGGCCTTGAGCTTGCGGGTGATGCCAGCGGTCTGGCCGGCATCGACGACGGTGCCCCACTGCTGGCATTCGCCGCAGCGGCCCGCCCATTTCAGGGTGGTCCAGCCGCATTCGGAGCAGCGGAAAGAGGAGACGGATTTTGCCATATTTCGAGCCTAGCCGGGGCCACCGACAGTCGACTCTGCGCGCGGTTCCGGCGCTAGTCGGCGTCCTCCGACACCTGATTGACCGCCGAGAACCGGTGGGCGACATTGGCGCTGATCGCCGGCAGGAACGCCTCGGCCCAGGAGCGGTAGCCGCGGTCGTTGGGGTGGAACAGATCCCGGGCTACGTGGGTCAGAATGCTGCGAAAGCCGGCCCGCTTCGTCGTTGCGTGCAGCGGAACCACGGTCAGCTCGTGCTCGGCGGCAACGCGGCGGATGATCTCGTTGGCCACGGCGACTTTGACCTCGTTGTGCGGCAGGTGAAAGCAGGGCAGGTCAGCGACGAGGGCGTGCGGCGGCAGTGCGGCAAAAACGGTTCGGATACCGGCTTCAAACGCCGCAGGGTTCCACGCGGCGATATCGTTGGCGCCGATCGCGACCGTGACCAGGTCTGCCTCCAGCCTGGCGAAGCGGGGAAGCTGGTCGCGCACGGCCAATGCCACGGTCGCGCCGGAGACGCTGAGATTCACAACGCGTACCGTCTGGCCGGTCGCCAGGCGCACATGATCGGCGAGTACGCCGACGTAGCTCTTGCTTGGGCTCGACGCCCCGATTCCCTGGGCGGCACTGTCGCCGATCGCGACGTAGAGCAGCTCGCCCGACTCCTTTGCGTGGTCGCGCCACCAGGCCGAGTGCACCGGCAGGGTCTCGTTGAGAATGGCCTTCTGCTGTTCCAGGTCGCGGCGCCACAAGGTCGTGGCCAGCACGACGCCGCCGGCAAAAACGGCGGCTCCGGTAGCGATGGCAGAGCGGATGCGTGGGGTCGGTGAGGTCACCCGCTGAGGGTACTCCGCGGCATCCGTGTGTCTGCTGCATGTTTGCCGATTCGCGTCGGACCTCAGTCTCTACTAGAATCAACGGCGGTACCGTGTCCGAGCGGCCGAAGGTGCGACTCTCGAAAAGTCGTGTGGGGGAGACTCCACCGTGGGTTCAAATCCCACCGGTACCGCCACGAAAACCCCCTACATCCCAGTTTTTTACTGGGGAGTAGGGGGTTTCGTCTTGCCCGGATGGCCGTTTGCCCACACGGTGCCCGACGTGCGGCTCAACGGGATCCTCGAGATGAGTGCGCCCGGATTGGGTAATCGCTACGCCCGTTACCGTAGCGACTACCCATTCCGGGCGCGGGCACCGTGATGCGGCGTGACACAGGGGCATCGTCGCGGTCAGTGACCCGGCAGTCGATTTCGTCGTCCATTCCGCGCAGGGCGGCGAACGCTCCGTTTCATGTCGCCACACACTACAGCTCGAACGCTCGCTGACCAGTGTCTTCAAGAATATGACGGCCTCCAGAAGTTCTGGAACTTTGCTGTTCCATTGCTGAGTTTATTGGTATTATGGAACAACTGCATTCCATTCATAAGGGATGGAACGCCTTTATTCCATTGAGGTCGATATGCTCATCAATGACCTGGTCGAGCTTGGCGAGCTCATCCGCCTGCGCCGAGCCGAACTCAGTCTTTCGCAGACTGACGTTGCCGAGCAGACCGGCACCACCAGGCAGTGGATATCGCGCCTGGAGAAGGGCAAGAACGACACCGGCACCGCCCGCCTGCTCGCGGTCCTCGACGTCTTAGAACTAAACCTCGAGATCCGGCCGCCGCGGCTCGACAGCGCGCCGAAGGTTGTCGGTGGAGGCATCTGGCGGCAGTCGCTGATCGCCTCGGATACGGTCGGCGCGATTCTTCAGATGCGCGAAGACTCCACGGGCGGATTTGCTCGCACAGCCAGCGTCGATCCCGAAGGGTTGGCAGCAGGGCGTCGACGCATCCTCGAGGCAAGCCTGAAACTTACGCAGCGTCGTGCCGCCGCGAACACGATTCCAAATACGCACACCAACACGAAGCTAGACCCCGACAATGCCTAGCCTCGACGTGTATCTTTACGGCGCCCACGTAGCCGCGCTCGAGATGCTCGCCCCCTTGCAGTACCGCCTCACCTACAACGCAGCGTGGCTGGACGACCCAAACACGATGCCGGTCAGTCTGTCGCTGCCGGTTGGAGCTGCGCCGCTCACGGGAGCGACGCTCACGTCGTTCCTCGACAACCTGCTCCCCGACAATGCCGACGTTCGTGAGCGGTGGGCTGTCCGGGCGGGGCTGGCCACAGCTGAGCCGTTCGAGCTGCTCCGCGCATATGGCACCGACGTGGCCGGAGCCATCCAATTCGCCGACCCGGGCAGTGATCCAAACCAGAGCAGCACTAGCACCAGTGAACCGATCAGCGATGCCGAGATCGCTGCGCGAATCCGCGCGATCCGAGAGGACGACACCAGCTGGCAAGATCCGGACCGGGATACCGGCTATTTCTCGCTCGGCGGCGCCCAGGGAAAGTTCTCGCTCGGCAACGCCGGGCGGGGCTGGTACGAGCCGACTGGCAGCCACCCGACCACCCACATTTTCAAGCCCCGGGTACGTGGCCAGAAAGAGGGCGAGCTTATCGAGTTCATCACCATGACAGTCGCCCGGATGGCCGAGATCAACACTGCCACTGTGGAACTCGGCATGTTCGACGGCGAGCACTCCCTCGTCGTCGAACGCTTCGACCGGCTGGCTATCGATGCTGGTGCTAGCCCGGGCGCAGTCCCGACTATCTTCCGCGTTCATCAGGAGGATCTCGCCCAGGCTACGGGTGTCACCCGACTACAGAAGTACGAGAACCGCGGCGGCCCCACGTACAGGGACGTGCTGCGTCTCCTTGATGCGCACGTGCCGGACGAACGCAAAGCCGCCTCGAAGCTGACATTCGTCCAAGCCCTCGTGTTTTCCTGGATGGTTTTGAATACCGACGCCCACTCCAAGAACTATTCCGTCTTCATCGGCCCTGACGGTGTCGACCTCACTCCGTTGTACGACGTGAGCAGCTTCATTCCGTATGCCGGGCGAGCAGATGACGGACGCCCCCGGACCGACTCGGCCTTCCGCAACACGAACCTCTCGATGCGCATTGCTGCGGACTATCCCGCTGGTCAGCAATCCTGGTTCGAGTGGGGCGCCGTCGCCCGTGAAGCCGGCCTCAGCCGTGTACTGGTTACTGACTGGGCGAGCGCGGTCGCGGATTCCCTACCGCAACTGATCGCCGCTGCTGCGTCGTCGTTGCCGTCGCATTTGCAGACCGACATCGTCGCGCGGTTCGTCGAACGCACGCCCATCCGTGCAGCCCAGGTAGTCGCGGCCATCGCTCGCTGAGCCGCCTCTGGGAAAATGAGAGGTCGCGACTGTTATGTTCGCACGCTAAGGCGTGCTATTTGCCCACAATTCACCGACATCATGGTGATTGACGGCCAGCCATCGGACCGCGATCCTTCTTCGGGTAGCATCCAAGCGATGGCCATTTGTTGGCACCGCTCGGCTCACGTTCTCGCGGCTCACGTAATCGGCGCGGCGAATCTGCATGCCCGATGCTTCGTCCCGGCATCGTCTCTCACCTGCGAGATCGCAGATGGATGTGTCTACCCCTCGGTGATGTCGTAGAGCGTGCTACGACGATGCCGGCATTGAGGCGTTCGACGATGAGTTGGCGTTCATGCCTCCGCGTTCATCGTCCGCGACACCCGCGGGTAGCGCCTCAAACCAGCATCTTCCTTGCTTCGCTCAAACATTCCTCGGCTTGCTCGGTTGACGTGAAGCACACTCTCTGTTGAATGACTACAGAAGAGGAGTAACCCTCGCTTCGCATCGTCAATACGTTCCCGCCGCGGGTTCCGTTGCGCAGGGCCGCAAGGTAGATGAGACCTTCACGAAAATTTCGTGGAGGTCTTTGTCATGACTGTCCCCCTGTGGGCGTGGTTCGCTGTTCTGGGTGTGATCCTGCTGATGCTCGCCGTCGACCTGGTCGCCGACCGCAAAGCTCACGTGAGCGGTGTGCGGGAAGCCGCCGTCTGGTCGATCGTGTGGGTGACTCTCGGTGTCCTGGGCGCCCTGATCGAGAACTTCTCCTGGATCCTGTACGTATTCGCCGCGTTCCTGATCTACACCGGGTGGCGGATGCTCCACTCCCGTAACGACCACGTCCACCCCGAGAGATCCCGCATCCTCAAGGTGTTTCGTCGGTTCGTGCCGATGACCGACGCGTACCACGGGCAGAAGTTCCTGATCCGCAAGGCAGGAATGCTGGTGGCGACCCCGCTGCTGGCCGTGCTGGTGCTGGTGCTGGTGCTGGTGGAAATCACGGACATCATCTTCGCCGTCACGAGCGAACCGTTCCTGGTCTTCACCGCGAACGCGTTTGCCATCCTCGGGCTTCGGGCTATGTACTTTTTGCTCGCGGACCTGATCCATCGGTTCATTTACCTCAAGATCGGACTCGCGTTCGTGCTGATCTGGGTGGGCATCAAGATGCTGCTCCTGGATGTCTTATACATCCCGACCACGATGAGCCTGGCAGTGGTCGTGACCATCATCACGGTGTCCATCGTGGCCAGCCTCCGCGTTACCCGCGGTCAAGGTCGACGCGAAGTGCATACCGAGGCGGTAGGGGTGTTCCGGAGCGCCACCGACGAGGAACTTGCTGCGGTCGAGCCGGTCTTCCGCCGCAGTGGACGAGTGCCTGTCGGTAGCGCAAAGGATCGCTCCGATGAGTGACGTGGATCCCTCGGTAGGCATGGCCCCTAGCTAGCGATCGCCGGGATGATGGCGCCCGAGAAGACTTGCCAGGCCAGCGCGGTCTTCGCCACCAGGCTCAAGGTGATGTAAGTGCGTTCGCCTTGGAGGTAACTTTTCCATTTGCCGACCTGCTTGTACTGCAGCCACTGGTTAACAGCGAACGTATTGAAAAACAGGAACAGCGAAATCACGATGACGACGACGAAGCCGGGGGCCGCGACGTCACTGACGCTGCCTGGACGCAGGAAGTAGATCAGAATCAGGATCCACGGCACGATGCCGACCATCGACCCGAAGATGAAGGGCAGCAGCCCGCCCGAGCCGGGCTGTTCGTATTTCTCCTGCAGTGCACCGAACAGGATCATGGCCGCGTTGACGGCGAAAACGGCGAACAACGCACCGATGTCGGTGGCCCCGTTGATTGCCAGGATCAGCCAGATCATGATCGACGAGCTGAGGGAGTACTCGACCCATCGAAAGTAGTTGTGGTTGTTCTGCAACCCATTCTTGTAGCGCGCAAAGAACCAGGGACTTGAGATGAGGAAGTGGAAGAAGGCACTGAGGGCCAAGAACGCGACGACGCCGACACCGATGTTCACTTCGAAGAGCGTGACCCGTTCCGGTGGAATCGGAACTCCGGGAGGGCCAGCCAGGTAGTCCGCCGTCACGGCGAACAGAACCTGTGAGCTCAGCATGGTGAGAATCACCGCAAATCCGGCGGCTTGGAGCAGGTGCAGACTTCCGGCAACAACGTTATAGATCCGCAGCCGATCGATCTGCTCGTCGGGTGAGTAGACCCTTTTGGACATGGAACGGCTCCTTCGTTCGTGGGGGCTAGTGCCCTTGAGGACATCTTGGCACCGCCGAATCCACTATCGGGTTCGACGAGTAAAAACCGGGATGAGGCTGGCCATTTCTCCAGCTGTGGCGTGCGTCCTGTCTCGCGAACGATTGTTCAGAACCACCGAGGGGGCTTGCCCCTGATTTCGGCATAAGAACGATGTGGCGGCCGCGGAACGCGACGGCGTGCAGCACCTGATCTGCACCAGCGTTGCCACGGACGGGGATCACCTGGGCTTTGCCCTGGCACATCGGTGGACAGATCGACGTATTCAGGGCAGCGCACTGCGTTGGACGATTCTGCGCAATGGCCTTTACGCCGAGCTCTTCGGATCGCTGCTGGCGCCGGCCGAAGGTGTGATCACGGCGCCATTTGGTTATGCCTGCAGGCGTGACCCCAGGTCAGCACACGCTCACGCTTGACGCAGTTGGTGTCGATGGGGTTGCGCGTAGCAGCGTCGTCTACATCACCGTCGGTGCCGAGGGAACAGCGATCTACGTCTCAACCATCGAGGCCGAGGCTGGTGACCTTGCAGCCACTGGTGTGGACGCAGGACCGCTTGAACTTCTCGCACTGATGCTGCTTGGGGTCGGCACCGTCTTGATCCGCCGCCGAAACCGGACCGCCTGTTAGTGGAGGCCCCGCAGACGCAAACGCGGCTGCGGGGCCTCTTCTAGAACAAGACGATTCGAAATCTTGAAACGCGCCGCCGGTGCGTGGCAACATAAACGGTCTGCAACGGCGTCAAGGTCGTCATCGAAGAGGTCTGCGTACGTGTCGAGGGTCACCGCCGAGGCGGCATGACCGAGCATTCGTTGCACCGCTTTGATCCGCGTGCCGAGGCTTACCCGGGTGCCCATGAGGTGGTTTCCGAATCGGTCGGCGAAGACGAGTCCCGTTGCCAGCTTGTCCCGGCATCCTTTCCTCTGATCGTGCTCAAGATCGTCCAGCTCTACTCCCTGTCATTGGCCCTGTCAGACCCACACAGTCCCGTCGTTCAGATCTTCACGTATTTCCCGTACTCGGCGCCGATCACCGCGATGCTGCGCAACGCGTTCGGCTCCCGCTCCGGCTGGGAAGCCGCCATCGTCATCATCGAACTCTTCCTACTCAGCCCAGTCGTGCTCCAAATCGCCGCACGCGTCTTCCGATACGGATCCACCTCCTACACGAGCAAGGGCTTTTTCAACACGGTCTTCGTGCGACCCGCTGGGAGCGCCACGCGCAAGTGACCCGCGAAGTGATCAACGAGGATTGAGTATCCTTCCGGTCCTCCCGCTCGCCTGGGGCGGGGCGAGCGTCACCCACGATGGCTAACCCAGCTCGAGTGCGTCGACCGCCACCGCCCATGGGTAAGCCTGAATCCACCGGTCGGCCTCTGAAGAATTCTTGATTTGGGCGCGATCCTCTTTCGGGGTTTTGGGCGCGGTCAAGCTTGGGGCCTCGATGCCTGGGTGTTCCACTGGGGTTCCTGGTTGCGCCCGGTCGGGCTGGATGGTTAGGTGGCGGCGCGGCCGGGCGGGCTGCAAACGCTGGTGAACAGCGCCGTCCAGCCTTCTTCCCAAGGCCAGCTTTTGGGTAGGTGCAACGTGACGCGTCGTGCCGACGTGGATACTCTGGCGGCGACGTTGATGAGTTTGCGGCGAACGGTCGCGGTGACGGCTTTTCCGAGGGCGGGACTGGCGAGGGTGCCGGCGGCGCGGGTGAGGTTGAACGCGATGCAGGCCAGCACCAGCCAGGCCGCGTTGGCGGTGAACACGCCGGACGGGAAGTGCGCCATCGCCGACGCTTTCATGTCGGCGTTCAAATTTTCGATGATCGCGTGGTGGCGGTGGGTTTTGTCGGCGTCAACGGTG
>NZ_SOHG01000045.1:0-33198 GCF_004403155.1 Cryobacterium sp. Hh7
GACCATTCAGGTGCCTCGTGACCGGGACGCCACGTTCACTCCGGTGATCGTGGCGAAACGACAACGCCGTTTGACCGGGGTTGATGAGATTGTGCTGTCGTTGTATGCCCGCGGCCTCACGACCGGGGAGATCAGCGCGCACTTCAACCAGATCTATGGCGCGCAGGTCTCCAAAGAGACGATCTCTCGGATCACGGACAAGGTGATCGAGGAGATGCAAACGTGGCAGTCCCGCCCGTTGAACGGCGTCTACGCGGCGATCTTCATCGACGCGATCGTGGTGAAGATCCGGGATGGGCAGGTCGCCAACCGGCCCATCTATGCGGCCATCGGCGTGACTCTGGACGGTGATAAGGACATTCTCGGGTTGTGGGCCGGCACCGGCGGTGAGGGTGCCAAGTTCTGGATGTCTGTCCTGACCGACATCAAAAACCGTGGCGTCACCGACACGTTCTTCCTGGTCTGTGACGGGTTGAAAGGGCTCCCGGACGTTGTCGGGAACGTGTGGCCGTTGACACGGTGCAGACGTGCATCATTCACCTCATTCGGAACACGTTCAAACTGTCCTCGAAGAAGGATTGGGATGCGATGAAACGAGCGGTGAAACCGATCTACACCGCTCCGACCGTTGACGCGGCGCGGGCAGCGTTGGATGATCTGACCGAGATCTGGGGGAAGAAATACGGTGCGATCATCCGGTTGTGGGAGTCGGCATGGGAAGAGTTCACCCCGTTCTTGTCCTACGACCCCGAGATCCGCCAGGTGATCTGTTCCACGAATGCGATCGAGTCACTCAATGCCCGGTACCGGCGGGCGGTGCGTGCTCGAGGGCATTTCCCCACGGAGCAGGCCGCTCTAAAATGCTTGTATCTGGTCACGCGAAGTCTCGATCCCACCGGTGAGGGCCGAGCTCGATGGACGATGCGGTGGAAGCCAGCTCTCAACGCCTTCGCCATCACCTTCCACGACCGCTGGCCGAACGCAGAATCCTACTAATGAAAAACGCCGGAAACACCGTTACTGAGACACACCCCTCTCTAGCGTTCAGACGGTGTCTTTGACGTCGTTTCTCTGCCTGTGTTCGTCCGTGGTGGACATGTTCTCTTGAGCGGTCCACGACGGGCAGTTTTGCCTCCAGCACTGACCGAAAGTGACTGGGTTGATACGTGCGTTCGAGAGTGTCGGTGGTGCGTCCTACCGTGGGGATATCAGGACGAGGAGGTCGAGATGCGAGTTCAGCGGGTGGTGATGCCGGATGGTTCGCAGTCGTGGACGGTGCTTGGCGATGATGGTGAGCCGGTGCCGACAGTGGAGGCGTTTTTGGCGCACTTGCAGGCGTTGGACCGATCCCCAACGACGCTGCGCACCTACGCGACGAGCCTGAAGCTGTGGCTGGTGTTCCTGTCTCGGATCAACGTCGCGGCCGATGAGGCGACGATCGATCACGTGTCGCGGTTCGTGGCATGGCTACGCGCCCCCGCCGAGAACGTGACGGTGCTTCCCGTCGGCACCGGCCGCTGCTGCCCGGCCACGGTGAACAAGCACCTGGCGGCGTTGTTCAGCTTCTATGACTACCGGGCCCGCAACGGGGTAGAGCTCGCGCAGGTGCTGGTGGCGTGGCGGCGGTCCAATCGCGGCGGTTACCGACCGTTCCTGCAGCACGTCACGGCGGGCCGGCCGGTCGCGACGCGCCCCATGCGGCTGCGTCAAGAGCGGCGGCTGCCGCGCACCTTGACCGACGAGCAAGTACTGACCCTGATCGAGGCCTGTGAGCATGTGCGTGACCGGTTCTTGCTGGTCCTTCTGGCAGAGACCGGGATGAGGATCGGTCAGGCCCTGGGCCTTCGGCACGCCGATTTCGTCTCGCACCGCCGCGAGGTGCGCATCGTTCCCCGCCCGGACAATGCCAACGGTGCCCGGGCCAAGACACTGGACACGCACACCATCCCGATCTCGGCGGGACTGGCGCGTCTCTACACCGCCTATATGTTCGACGAGTACGGCCAGTGCGAGTCGGACTACGTGTTCGTGAACCTGTTCGCCGAACCGTTGGGCCGGCCGCTGCGCTATCAGGCGGTGCACCAGCTGGTCCGCAGGCTGCGTGCGCGCACCGGCATCGAGTTCACGCTGCACGGGCTGCGCCACTCGCGGGCGACGGACCTGCTGCGCCGCGGGGTCGGGGTGGAGGTGGTGGCCCGGCTCCTGACCCACCGTTCCTCGACGACCACCTCGCAGACCTACATTCACCTCGACGTCGAGGACCTCCGCGCCGAGCTGGGCCGCTACGGCGGCTGGCAGAATACCGACCCATCATGAGCGCCGCCGAGCCCGCCAACGCGCTACGGGCGGTGCCCGCAGTCGGCACGGTGCTGGAGGACCGTTACGCCGCCGACGTCTGGCACGCCGCCGAGCTGGGGGTGCCCGCCGCCCGCGGCCGGGACTCGGTCAGCTTCACCAGCATTCAGCAGCCGTGGCTGCGGCAGGCGGTCAAACGTTGGGCCCGGCAACGGCTGGTGACCGGGCACGCGTTCAACACGGTCCGGGCCGGCGTGCTGGCACTCAAGCGCTTCTCCAACTTTCTTGCCGAGTGCGCCCCATCACTCCCACAGCCCCAGCACATCGACCGGCCGTTGCTGGAGCGCTACCTGGCCTGGCTGCAACCGCTGCCGCTGGCCGCGTCGACCAAGTCGCTGTCGCGGGTGTTTCTGCGGGCGTTGCTGGAAGAGAATCGTCGCTACGGTTGGGTCCCGGCCGTCCCAGCCACCGCGGTGATCTACCCCGACGAGCTGTCCAGCCGTCGCCACAGCCTGCCGCGGTTCATCCCCGAGTTCGTGATGAGTCAGCTCGAGAACGTCAGCAACCTTGCCCAGTTGGCAGCGCGCTACCGGAACCTGGTCGTGGTGATCACCGAGACCGGGTTACGTGCAAATGACGCCTGCACCCTGGCCTTCGACACTGTGGTTACTGACAGCGCGGGCGGGCCGTGCCTGCGGTTCATGGCGGCGAAGATGCGCGCTGAACACCTGCTGCCGCTCTCACCCCGAGCGGCGGAAGCGATCCGCAGCCAGCAGCACGACGTGGCCCGGTCCCATCCGGCCGGGTCGGCGTGGCTATTCACCTCACGCTTCGCCCCGAACCTGCCCGTGCCCTACGACACGCTGCGGCGCGCGTTCACCCTCTGGCAGCAGCGCATCGGCCTGCACGACGAAGCCGGACGCACCATACACGTCACCCTCCACCAATTTAGACACTCGCTGGGCACCCGGTTGATCAACGCCGGGGTTCCGCAGCACGTGATCCAACGCCTACTCACCCACGCCAGCCCGGAAATGACCGCCGTTTACGCCCACATGCACGACAGCACCCTCCGCGCCGAGTTCGAACGCTACTGCCAGACCCGCGTCGACGTCGAGGGCCGTCGGCTCGGCTTCGACCCGACCGCCGTCACCGCCAACGCCGAGTGGGTCAAGCACCGGCTGGCTCAAACCAACGACACCCTTCCCAACGGATACTGCGGACGCCCGCCGCAACAGGACTGCCCGCACCCCAACGCGTGCCTGACCTGCCCGGACTTTCAGACCACCGCCGACTTCCTTCCCGTGCACCGTCAGCAGGCCGACCTCACCCGCGAACTACTCACCACAGCCGAGGCCTCTGGCTGGCAGCGGCAGGCCGACAATCACAGGAAGGTCTTGATCAGCCTCGATACGATCATCGCCTCGCTGGAGGCACTACGCCCGAAGGACGGCGAGCATGCCTGACCGCGTGCAACGGCTACGCGATGCGGCGCAGGCCCGCCACAACGCGACCTTGCACAGGGCCGAGCACGTGGTGGAACGACTGACTCGCCGCGGCGAGCCCGTCAGCTACCGTCACGTCGCCGAAGCCGCAGGCGTGTCCCGCTCCTGGCTCTACCGCCAAGACAAGCTCCGCCAACAGATCGACGAACTACGCAGCCGGCCTGCGACCACAGCGTCAGCGGCAGTCCCGTCCGCTGAGCGGGCCACCGCCGACTCGCTGCGCCAACAGCTCCACACCTACCGCGAAGAGATCACCCGGCTACGAACCGAGAACCAACAGCTGCGCGAGCAGCTCGCTCGCCGCCTCGGTGCCGAACGGACCGCCGCAATCACCAGCCGATCATGAAGCCGAAGCTCATCCGTCGAGGACATGTCCACAACGTCAGAACCCCACAAACACAAGCGAAACAACGAAACCGATCAAAAGAAGTCATGTTCTTTTGATCAGTCGGATTATTCCGATCGCAGCGTGAGCGGCCCTGTGGCATTGGGAGTCACCGGGCAAGTCGAACGTGCTGATCAGTGGCTCGAACGAGGCGGTCGCGGCGCTGAACGTGCGCGCTCGCACGGAGCTGATTCTGGAGGGTCGGGTCGACGCCCTGCGCGAGGTCGCCCTGCACGACGGAACCCGCGCCGCCGTCGGTGACACGGTCATCACGCGGCGGAATGATCGGCGACTGTATGCGTCGCGCAGCTGGGTGCGCAACGGCGACCGGTGGAATGTGATCGGCGTGCATCGGAACGGTTCGGTCGAGGTGCGGCGGCAGGGGCGGCGGTGGGGGAGCACGGTGCTGCTGCCCGCGTCGTACGTCGCCCAGCATCTCGAGCTGGGCTACGCGGTCACCTCGCATCGGGCGCAGGGGATCACGACGGACACCGCGCACGTCGTGGTCGCGCCGAGCATGCCGCGCGAGAACCTCTATGTCGCGATGACGCGGGGACGCGAGGCGAACACCGCTTACGTCGCCGTCGACCGGCCCGATGTTGCTCATGTGGGGCCGCGGCCGGGCGACGCTGCGGACGTGACGGCGCGCAGCATCCTCTGTGGCATTTTGCAGCACGTCGGTGCCGAGTTGTCTGCGCACGAGACGATCGCGGCGGAGCAGGATGCGTGGGGATCGGTGGCGCAACTCGCGGCGGAGTACGAGACGCTTGCGGCGGCCGCGCAGCACGACCGGTGGGTATCGGTGGTGCGCGCGAGTGGCCTTTGGCCTGCCCAAGTTGACGCGGTGGTCGAGTCGGATGCTTTCGGGCCGTTGACCGCGGAGCTGCGGCGAGCCGAGGCCCAATTCATCGACGTAGCGAGCCTGCTGCCTCGCGTGGTTGCGGCACGTGGGTTCGAGGATGCGCAGGACGCGGCTGTTCTTCGCGCCCGGGTCGCCGCGGCGGTGTCTCGGTATACTGATGCGGGTCGTTCGCGCCGGGCTCCGCGTCTGGTTGCCGGGCTCATCCCTCGGGCGATCGGGCCGATGGATGCCGCCATGCACCAGGCGTTGGCCGAGCGCGCCGACCTGATCGAGTCGCGAGCCAGGGCCGTGCTCGACCAGGCCTTCCTTGCGGGGGAGCCGTGGACTCGAGCCCTCGGAACCGCGCCGCGGGGGCTCGTGGCCGCCGCGTGGCACCAAAGCGGATGCACCGTCGCGGCCTATCGGGATCGGTACGGCCTCGTCGGTACGAAACCAATGGGTGCAGTACCGGAGTCGACGGCGCAGAAGCTTGATGCCGCCCGCGCACGTGTGGCGCTCGAAGCTGCTCAGCGTCTGGCAGGAGATTCAACCTACGTTGCACTACGACTGGCCGTGGCCGCAGGTCTATCGAGATAGTTCACGAGACGGTGAATTCAAATCGGAAGGCGTCTGACTGAAATTGAGTACGTCGTAGTCTGGGTAGACCATCCAAGATCCGACCGGAGAGTGATGACGCCCATGACCGATGTCGAGCAGGCCCGCCCCAACAAGCCGGTGAAGTCTGCCAACCGCGCTCTCGAAATCATCGACTTTGTGGCCGAAAACAGTTCCGTCACCTTCGCTCAGATCCTTGAGAGTCTGGAACTTCCGCGTTCCAGCGGCCACGGTCTGGTGCAGACGTTGGTGGCGTCAGGCTGGCTGGAACAGCATCCGCTCACTCGTCGGTTCACTCTGGGACTGCATTCTTGGCAAGTTGGCCAACGCTATGACGGGCACAGGCTTTTGATCGAGAAGGCCAAGCCGGTGATGGATCGGCTCGCGCAGCTGACAGGCGAGACAGTGCAGCTCGCTCGCCTCGATGGTGTCGAGAATGTCTACATCGCGATCAGCCTCTCGCCGAACCCGATGCGCATGGCGTCGACGGTGGGCATGCGTCTTCACGCGCATGCGACAGGTATCGGCAAGGCGCTGCTCAGCACGATTGATCCCGCCGAGGCTGAGCGTCGGCTCAGCGATGTCGTCCTGCCCCGGCTCACGCCAAAGACGCTGACAAGCGTTCCCGACATCATGCGAGTCATCGAGACGGCTCGCTTCACTGGGTTCGCCATCGACGACGAGGAATTTATCGAGGGGTGCCGCTGCGTCGCGATCCCCGTCACGAGCGAGCATGATACTGGAATCTCGGCGGCAATCAGCATCACGATGCCGTCAGGGCGAACGGATGCCGGCTGGCCGCATTCTCTGTACGCGCCGCTTTCCCTCGCCGCCCGCGAAATCCGCTCCGGTATGGGGCTTCCATAAAATCACGTACTCGCCCGGCATCCGCGCTTGCATCTGCGGATTTGGCGTGCAATACTTCCCCGCGTTCATCAGAATGAACCGCAGTTCACATATATGAATTCATATGTGGGGGCTTGACTGCAATTGCTAATCAATGGAGATAGCCGATGTCCACACAGAATTCAGCGCACGATCCCGCGCTGGCTGCCGTCGTTCGTAAGGTAACGCGGCGTCTCATTCCCATTCTTCTTTTGATGTACATTCTCGCGTTCCTGGATCGCGCCAATCTCGGCTTTGCCAAAGCGGCCTTCCAAGCCGATACCGGCCTCTCCGACGCCGCGTACGCGCTCGGCGCCGGCATTTTCTTCTTGGGCTATGCCGCATTTGAGGTTCCGAGCAACCTGATCATGCGCCGGGTCGGCGCGAAGATCTGGCTGGCCCGCATCATGGTCACTTGGGGCATCGTCTCCACCCTGATGATGTTTGCGACAACGGAATGGGCCTTCTACATCTTGCGGGTTCTTCTCGGCATTACCGAAGCCGGATTCTTCCCCGGTGTCATCATGTTCCTCACCTATTGGATTCCGCTCAACTATCGCGGTCGAGTCAACGGGCTGTTCTACTTCGGTGCCCCGCTCGCCTTCATCCTTGGTGGCCCGATGTCAGGGCTCCTGCTCGACCTCGACGGCTTGGGTGGTTTGGCCGGGTGGCAGCTCATGTTCGTGGTCACGGGGCTACTCACGATCATTGTAGGAATCTGGGCGTTCTTCTACCTGGATAACGGGCCCACGACAGCAAAGTGGCTCTCTGGGGGCGAACGCACTGTTCTGATGAGTGCACTCGACTCCGAAAACGCCGCCAAAGCCGAGCACTCGCCCGAAGGGGCCATGCGGTCAATTACGAACCCCAAAGTGTTGTATTTCGCCTGCATCTACTTCACCATTCAGATGAGCGTCTACGGCATCACCTTTTACCTGCCCACCCAGATCGCCGAGATTGTGGGCAGCGGAGTCGGCCTCAAGGTGGGACTGCTGACCGCAGTCCCGTGGGGTTGTGCGCTCATTGCTACCTTCGTGCTGAGCCGACTTGCCGACAGCACCGGGCAGCGACGCCTCATCGCTGCAAGTGCTCTGGGCGCGGCCGGCGTCGGTATCGTTCTCTCCGGGGTCCTGGACAATCCGATCCTTGCCCTCGCCGCGATGTCTCTCGGTGCTGCCGGTTTCATCTCAGTCCAACCAGTTTTCTGGACGCTGCCGACATCCTTTCTCGTTGGTGCCGCCGCAGCATCGGGTATCGCATTCATCAACTCGATCGGCAGCCTGGGAGGATTCGTCGCCCCCATTGCGAAGAACTTCGCCGAGGAGCAGTTCGGGCCAACGGCCGGCCTTACTATGCTCGCCACGATCGCCTTCGGCGGGGCAGTGCTGATCTTCGCAAGTAAGTGGATCGTTCCGGCCATCCGAGCCACAGACGGCAACACGACCGGCGCACGCCAGCTGGTCAACGCAGGAAAGTAGGCAATTATGCTCGCACTGGTATTACATAAAATCGGCGAATTCCGCGTCGAAGAACGAGAAGACCCCACGCCCGCCGAGGGAGAAGTGCTGATTCGGGTGAGTTACACGGGCATTTGCGGGTCCGATATCCACGGCTATACGGGGGAGAATGGTCGCCGCGTTCCCGGCCAGATCATGGGCCACGAATCCGTTGGCCGTGTAGCGGCCTTGGGTGCGGGGGCCGAGAGCGCGGGCCTCAGTATTGACCAGGTGGTCACCTTCAACCCGGTGGTCATCCCGGTATCCGACGCTGATTCCTTCGCCGGCAGGGAGCAGCACAGCCCGAACAAGACCGTCATCGGGGTGGCGCCCCATGTTCCCGCAGCCTTTGCCGAGTACGTGGTTGTGCCGGTCCGAAACGTCGTGCCACTTCCCGCCACAATCCCCATCGAGTACGGCGCTCTCGTCGAGCCCCTCGCCGTTGCCGTGCATGCGGTGCGCCGGATATTGAAACGTACCGATGAACGATCACTTGTCATCGGCGGTGGCCCCATTGGACAATCCGCCGTCCTGGCCCTGCGAATGGAAGGTGTAGAAACGGTCTATGTCAGCGAGGTCGACCCAGCCCGTCGCGCGCTCTGTTCCCGGCTCGGCGCCACGGTGCTCGATCCCACAGCCGGATCGCTGGTCGACGCACTCATTGCCGACGGTGGCCTGGTCGACATCACAATCGACGCTGTCGGAATCACACCAACGGTGGCCGATGCTTTAAGCGCTACGAAATTCGGTGGGAATGTCTGCCTCGTCGGGATGGGCTCGCCCCAGCTCAATCTGGAGGCCTTCCGTCTCAGCACCGAGGAGCGCAGCCTGGTGGGTAGCTTCACCTATTCTGCGCAGGACTTCACGGACGCGGCTGCCTATATTTCCTCCGGCGCTCCCGAGATTGCCGAGCTGATCAGTCGTGAGGTGACCCCGCACGAAGCCAACGCGACTTTTGCGTCGCTCTCCCGGGGTGACGGCACTGCGGGCAAAGTGCTCGTGCGCTTCGCTTCGTAACCATCCCGCATCCGTTCGTCTGAAAGGCAGTTCCATGGCACATGAAAGAACCATTCGTCAGGTACGCGCGTACACGTTGCGCGGCGGCGGCGCCGACTACCATGACCAGGCCCCTGGTCACTGGATCGACGACCACATCGCCACGCCCATGTCGATGTACCCCGAATACCGTCAATCGAGACAGAGTTTCGGAATCAACGTGCTCGGCACACTGGTCGTAGAGATTGAAGCGGATGACGGCACGGTCGGCTTCTCGGTGACCACGGCCGGCGAGCTGGGCGCCTTCATCGTGGAGAAGCACCTGGCCCGCTTCCTCGAAGGTGCCAAGGTGACGGACATCGAGCGCATCTGGGACCAGATGTACAAGTCGACGATCTTCTACGGGCGTCGGGGCGTGGTGCTCAACGCCATCAGTGGCGTCGACCTGGCGCTCTACGATCTGCTCGGGCGCATTCGCCAGGAACCGGTCTTCGCTCTGATCGGCGGCAAGGTGCGCGAGGAACTCGAGTTCTACGCGACCGGGGCACGCCCAGATCGAGCCAAGGAACTCGGGTTCATTGGCGGAAAGATGCCCCTGCACCATGGGCCAGCCGAGGGTGAAGAGGGGATGCGCAAGAACCTCGCGATGATCCGCGACATGCGGGAGAAGGTAGGGCCGGACTTCTGGCTCATGCTCGACTGTTGGATGTCCCTCGACGTGGACTACGCCACCCGCCTCGCCCACGGCGCAGCCGAGTTCGGCCTCAAGTGGATCGAAGAAGCGCTCATGCCGGATGACTACTGGGGCTATGCGCAGCTGAAACGCCAAGTTCCGCCGACGATGCTGGTGACGACCGGGGAACACGAAGCGACTCGGTGGGGGTTCCGACATCTGCTCGAGATGAACGCCGCAGATATCATCCAGCCGGACGTCGGTTGGTGCGGTGGTATGACTGAGCTGCTCAAGATTTCTGCCCTGGCTGATGCTCACGGAGCCCTTGTCATTCCACATGGATCATCGGTGTATAGCTACCACTTCGTGACCACCCGCACGAACAGCCCCTTCGCCGAATTTCTGATGATGCACGAGACTGCCGAGGAAGTCGTACCGATGTTCTCACCCCTGCTGCTCAACGAACCAGTACCAGTGAATGGGCGCATGAAGGTACCAGAGGCTCCCGGATTCGGCGTCGAACTCAACCCGGACATTGCCAAGTTTCGCCCTTACACCCACTAAACACCTGAAGGACAGAACTAGATGGAATTCATGAGACTGGGCGAGCCGGGCGCTGAAGTGCCGGTGATTCGCGAGAACGGCCGCTACTTTCGACTCGACACCCTGACCGCCGATATTGACGGTGACTTCCTCGCGAACGAGGGCATTGAAAGAACTCGCACCGCACTTGCGGCGGGGCAGCTGGCAGAGTTCGCTGCGCCGGACGGAGTTCGAATCGGCTCGCCGATCGCGCGGCCGATGGCGGTGTTGTGCATCGGTCAGAACTACGCGGCACACGCTGCAGAATCTGGCGATGTACCGCCTGAGATACCGATCCTTTTCTACAAGCACCCCAATACGGTTGTCGGCGCGTACGACGATGTCGCTGTGCCGCCGAAAGCAGAAAAGGTGGATTGGGAAATTGAACTCGGTGTCGTCATTGGGAAACGCGCCCGATATCTCACCTCGGCTGAGAACGCCCTCGACTACGTGGCCGGCTACGTCACGAGCAATGATGTATCGGAGCGGGACTATCAAGTAGCTCAGTCCGGTGGTCAATGGTCAAAGGGCAAGAGCAGTGAGACATTCAACCCGCTCGGGCCAGCGCTTGTGCCTGCGCTCGAAGCAGGGGATCCCCAGCAGTTGCGGCTCTGGTCAAAAGTCAATGGGGAGCCCCGTCAGGACTCGAGCACAGCCGACATGATCTTCAGCGTGGCCACGATCATCTACCACCTGTCGCAGTACGTCGTTCTGGAACCTGGGGACCTGATCAATACGGGAACACCCCAAGGCGTCGCGTTGTCCGGACGATTCCCGTACCTCAAGGAAGGTGATGTGATGGAGGTCGGAATCGATGAAGTCGGCGCCCAGCGCCAGCGTTTGGTGCCAGCCGTCCTGTAGCGATATCCCGGTTACCGCCAACGGACCCTGCCGGCGGGTATACCAACGAGCCGGGTCATCCCGGAGGCCTACGTTGATCCCGCCCGGCTATTTGGCGGATACCGAAGATTGCGCACATCGTGGCCGCGCTGGAGAGCATGGCTCACGTGGCGGGGACAGGATACGTCTGCTTGTGCGTCGTGCTGTCCAGAAAATCGTTGAGCGGATGCCCGGGCGCCGGTGCAGGAAATCGTGGGAGCGCAGCCGCTTGCAATGGCGTGCTCGGCAGTTTCGCTTGCGGGAACCCAGGACTAAAGTGTTGGCAGGCAACCTCCAAAACGCGCCGTCACTCGTTGTAATGGCATGACTTTCAGTCCCTTCAGGTTCTTGTTGCCGAACATCTGAAAGGTCGCACCATGTTTGGATTCATTCTGGTCGCCACGGCCCGCAGCTATTTCTTCTTGCGCCGGTTCATGCCGACCGCCATCGTGATCGACGCAATCAATACGCGGCGTGGGCTGAAGTGGGGGTGCCAGCGATGCTGCTCGCCGTTCCCTATGCGATCGCTGCTGTCTACTGCCGAGCCCAGATTGAAGCCGGTGGTGCGGGCTGGCTGAACCTGCTCGTGTTGCTGTTTCTGTGGAACACACTTCAGTTTTTTGATCGGGCCCATCAGCCTGCTGAAGTTGATCGCGGTACGCGTTCGTGAAGCCGTGGCGCGCCGTCGCATGACGCGGGCGCTGCTCGCTGACGGCATTGAGCGCTTCGATGAGCCAGTGCTCGTTTCGAGACACGAATGACGCCACGTCACGGTCGGCGTACCTCCTGTCAGCGGCATGATTGGCTCACACACGTCCGCGCACAGGAGGCTTCACTATGACGATCCCGCAGGAGCAGTTCGATGACCTGCTCAGCCGCACCGCGCTGGCTGCTCTGTTCTATTATCCGGAGGTCGCTGTCGACGATGACGGCCGCAACCTGCAGAATGACATCGCGTACTGCTTGGAGCCCGTCGCCGGGATCGGAGACGAGGATGCCGAGCGGCTCCGCGTCGTGGTCGGGCGTGTGATCACGAATCCGACGGTGCATCGCTCTGAACTGCTTGCTTTGGTCATCGAGCTGGCCCCGCCGCCTGCCGAATAGACGCGATTATGAACGACCCGTCTGAGGAAACCGCCGGCGCGCGGAAGTCGCTGGCGGAGCATCCGTCTGTCGATGATGCGGCGGACAAGCGGCGCCAGTATGTGGCGGCGAACCGCGACCGGATCCGCGAGATGAATCGTCTCTGGCGGTCGGAACACCTTGATCGGGCTCGGGAGCTCAATCGTGAGTCGATGCGTCGGGCCGCGGCTCGCCGGCATCGTGAGGCGGAGGTGCGGGCGCGGGGGAGGGAGCGGGCGAAGCGCTGGCGGGTGGAGCATACGGAGCGCCGTCGGGAGTATCAGCAGCGGTGGGTGGCGGAGAATCGCGAGAAGGTGCGTGAGTACTACAACCGCTACTACGAAGCTCATCGCGACGAGGTGAACGCCCGGGCCGCGGCCAGGCGGGATGTCGACCCCGAGCGTGCGAAGCAGATCACCCGGCAGTGGGCCGAGCGCAACAAGGAGCGCCGGGCCGAGCTGCAACGCAACCGGCGCAGCGATCCCGAGATCTACCAGTCTGAGCTGGAGGCCAACGCGGCAGCGCGCCGTCTCAAGCTCAGCCTGAGTCGAGCCGGACTACCGCCGAAGCGTATTCACGTCGCCACAGCGGCCGAGCGCCGGGCCAACGAGCGCGAGGCCGACGCGTATTTCAATGCCCCGTTGCGGCCCGAGCATCTGCGGCAGTGCACCGTGTTCGCCGAATCGCTGACCGACCACATGCTCAAAAACGGTGCCCGCATGCGCGAGTTCGCCGACGCCTACGTGGAGACCAGGGCACATATGGGACTCCCGCCAATACCGGTGGAGAACATCGTCTACGCCCGGGCCGTCGAGATAGTCGCAGAGCGGATGCGCCGGGTCGACCTGCTGACCGGCCGCGACGTTGCCGCGGCGGTGCGAAGTACGCAGGCCGAGGTGCGGCGGGAAGAGCGGCAGCAGCAGATGGATGAGCTTGCGAAGGCCATAATGGTGCATTTTCACCAAGACAGTGAGCGGTTGAACGCCAAGGCAGAGATGGAGAACCGGGCGCGGGCACATCGGGGAATGCCTCGGGTGCCGGCCGAGTCGTTGGTAGTGCAGCTTGCGCTGCAAGACGTCATCGAGCGCGTGCCCACGAGCAGGTTGACCAAAGCGGATGCTCGGACCGCCGTCCGCATCGCGGGCCTGCACATCGCGACCTCGCTCGAATCTCGCGACGCGGTCGACCAATCAGTTCATCGACGGGCGCTGTCGTAGTCGATGGCGACGGAAGGACCGAGCAAACCGGCTCTTCCGACTGCCGGTGATGGACTGGGAGGGAACCACGCCAGGCTACTGATTGAGCCCGTGAGGCATCCACGCTCTTTGGACTCCCAAGGACCGGCCTCTGATGCGTTGCCCCTCGCGTTCACGGCGCTCGCCCGGCCGTGAACAGATACGCAATCATGGGTAGGCTCGATGAGGTGCGTTTGCAGAACCTGTTGACGTGCCGCTCGGCGGGCAATGTCCCGTCGCGCTCGGCTTGAACGTGAAGGAAACACCGTGTCTGATCACGCAAGAATCAAGGGGCACACCGTGACCCGCACCGTGCACATCGAAGCCTCGCGCGCGCACGTCTGGAAGGCGCTGACCGACCCCGAGGTGATGGTCAAGTGGTTTGGAGACGGAGTGGAGTTCGCCGCGCTCGAGCCCGGTGCAACTGGCAGCATCCACTGGGATGACTACGGCAGCTTCCCGATCGAAATCACCGAGGTCGTGCCCGACGGCTCGTTCGGCTTCCGTTGGTCGGGAATCCCCGCCGAACAGCTCGACGAGTACTCGACGCACGTGCGCTTCACCATCGCCGATGCTGGTTCCGGGACGGATGTCACGGTGATCGAATCGGGCTTCGACACACTCCCCGGCGGCACCCGCTACCGTCGCGAACGTCTTGAGCAGAACCGAGAGGGCTGGGACGTCGAACTCGACGAGCTCGCGGATCTATTCGAGGGTGACACTGAATAGCTCACGTTGATGGGGAAGCCCCTCGGCAAGACGGGCCACTGCCCGACGTGGGATGGGCGCCGCGAGCAGTCGTTCGGCGCTGGATCCGACCCGTCGAACATCGGTGATGCCGGGTACGCGGTGGGATCCACCCAGGTCCCGGGCGGGAAGGAGCCCATCGTGCTGCACCGGGATGCCGTCTCGGGAGGTGACTATGCGATGGTGGCCACGGTGATCAGTGTCGACATGGACCTGCTCGCCTGAAGCGCGCCGGGCACGGCCACCCGGTTCCGGGCGGTCACGATGAACGAGGCGCTCGCGGCCCGTGCTGAACTCGCGGCGGTGCGCGCACTGCTCTGGAGCTAACCGGCCGTCCCGGTCAAACCTGCGCTGTGCCCGACGGGGCCGTCACTGGAACATCCTTCCGGTGACGGCCCCGTTTAGGCGTCCGGGCTTCAATGATCCTTGACAGGGCGCACTGACCGGCTAGGGTAGGTACATTGTGTACGTACACATCCTGTGAGTACGCATCATCGATGGGCATCGCCGCCCCTAGCTAAGGAGATTCGCCATGGTAGCCGAATCCAAAATCGTAAGTCGAGTGCCACTGTTTGACGGCATGAACCGCATTCCCGGCGGACTCATGCTCATTCCGCTCATTCTGGGCTCCGTCGTCGGCACGTTCTTTCCCGGCTTCCTCGCCATGGGAAACTTCACCACAGCCCTTTTTCAGGCCAGCGCTCTTCCCCTGATCGGCCTGCTGATCTTCGCGACCGGCATGCAGATCACCCTCAAGACATCCGGTCCGGTACTCGCCACATCGGGCGTGCTGCTGCTCTGTAAGTCGATTCTCCCGGCCACGGTCGTCGTGCTGCTGGCGCAGGTCGTGGGACTCGACGGAATTCTGGGCGTCTCGATCCTGGCTCTGCTGGTGACCATGGACAACAGCAACGGTGGACTGTGGCTCGCCTTCACCGGTCGGTACGGGGATGCCCGGGATCGCGGCGCCTACATGGCTTCCGCCATCAACGACGGTCCCTTCTTCTCGATGCTCTTCCTCGGCGTCGCCGGCCTGGCCAACATCCCGTTCCAGCTGCTGCTGGCCGCCGTCATCCCGCTGCTGATCGGAATCATCGTGGGTAACCTCGACCAGAAGTGGACCGAGGTGATGCGCCCGATCCCGAACATGATCATCCCGTTCTTCGCCTTCGCCCTCGGCACCGGCATCAACCTGCAGAACGTGCTCTCCGGTGGGCTGTCCGGCATTGTCGTGGGCGTCGTCGCCACCCTGTTCACCGGCCTGCTCGCCTACCTCGGTTACCGCTTCATCCTTCGTCGCGGCAACAAGTCCGGTATCGGCATCGCTTCCGCCACCACGGCCGGCAACGCCATCGCCACCCCGGCCATCATTGCCCTCGCCGACCCCACGTTCGCTCCGTACGTTGAGGTGGCCACCGCCCAGGTCGCATCTGCAGTGCTCATCACTGCGGTGTTCGCGCCGCTGTTGGCCACCTGGGTACTCAAGCGTGAAGGCGGCCTCGCTGCCACGGGGCCCGAGTCTGAGCCCACGGGCGACAACGTGCCCGTGCGCACGATCGAGCACTCGTGACAATGACGAACTCCGCTTCGTCGAAGGGTGCTACCGACAACCGGGCCGTCGATCGGAAGCCGGATGAGAGCGCCGTGAACCACATCGCGGCTAACCACAGTGACACGAACCACATCGCGGTCGGAATCGTGGCCGATGACCTCACCGGCGGCGGCGACTCCGCGGTGCAGTTCGCCCGGGACGGCTGGCGCACCCGGCTGGCATTGACGCCGCCCGACGGCCAGGTTCTCAGCCACGGCGCCGTGCTTGCCGTGGTGTCCGATGCCCGCGCGCAGCCCGCCCCGCTGGCCCGCCAGAGCACGTCGGACGCCGTGGAGGCCCTCGGTGATGCCGGCGTGAACCGGCTCCTACTGAAGATCGATTCGACCATGCGCGGTTCCGCTCACGCGCAGATTCTGGGGGCGCTGAAGACCTGGCAGCGCCGCAACCCCGCGGCCTTCGCGGTGGTCTGCCCTGCCTATCCGGCGATGGGACGCACGGTGCATAACGGTCGGGTGCTGGTCAATGGCGAGGGAGTGGACACGACGGCCGTCGGTATCGATCCGGTGACGCCGGTCACCACGAATCTGCTGCGCGAGCTGGTGCCCGGAAGCGTGCACGTCACCCTCGGTACGGGCACCGCCGTGGAGCACGCCGAACAGCTTCGCGCCGCCGGGGAGAATCCGACGCGCGTGGTCACCGTCGATGCCCAGACGGATGCCGACCTGCTGGCTCTCGCCGCTGCCGTCGCCGTGCTCGGTGCCGAGGCCGTTCCTGCCGGAAGTGCCGGGCTCGCCGTAGCACTATCCCAGGTGTGGCGGCCCGCGCTGGCCGGCGTGGTTGCCCAACCGCGACAGCGGGCAGAACGCGTGATCGTCGTCGTCAGCTCCCTGCATGACATGTCCCGAGCTCAATACGACCATCTGGTCGACAACACTCCCACCGAGCACGTGCGCCGGTTTGCCCCCAGCCTTGCCATGCTGCTCACGTCCGGCGCGATCGTTGACTGGATCACCGAGGAGCTGGCCGCCGCGCCGGATCTTCCCGCAGTCGTAATCGTGGCGACGCCGTCCGAGCGGCCCGCGGCATCCGCTGTCGAAACCGGACGCGCGCAGACGCCAACTCAGCCGCAGACGCCAACTCAGCCGCAGACGCCAACTCAGCCGCAGACGCCAAGCCAGACGGCGGCCATCATCATCGCCGCCGGGCTCGCCGCCATCACGGCCGCGGTTTTCGCCCACCGACCCGTGGGCGCCGTGGTGCTCATGGGCGGCGAAGGCGCGCGGGCCGTGTTGGACCGGTTCGCCGCTGGCTCCATCATGGTGACGAATGCGATTCGGGAGGGCATCCCGGTTGGACTGATCGAAGGCGGCCTGGCCGATGGGCTGACAGTTGTCACCAAGGCCGGTGGCTTCGGCTCCACCGCATCGATTTCCGACATTCTTCCCGAACTTCTGGCTGACCACGTGCTCAGCCCCCCAGCCAACCCGAACACAGGAGTACAACCATGACCCTTCCCATCCTTGCCCTCACCATTGGAGATGTGGCCGGAATCGGTCCCGAAATCACGGCGAAGTCCCTCCTCGGCCACGACGATGTTCGCACCCGGTGCATCCCGGTCGTGATCGGCGACGAGGCGGCGATGCGCCGGGGTGTGCTCAACGTGGGCGGAGACCCGGCGGCCATTCGCGTGATCAAGACCGTCGCCGAGGCCCGCAACGAGCCCGGAACGATTGAGCTGTTGCAGACCGGACCCTCGTTGGAGAACGTGGAGCAGGGCGTGCTCAGCGCCGCCGCCGGCGACGCCTCGTACCGTTTCGTGGTGGAGGCCTGCCGGCTCGCCCGTGCCGGCGAGGTGCAGGGGATCGTGACCGCCCCGCTGAACAAGGCGGCCATGCACGAGGGCGGCCACAACTGGCCCGGTCACACCGAATTGCTTGCCCACGAATTCGGTGTGAAGAACTTCTCCCTGGTGCTATCGGCCGGAGACCTGTATTTCTTCCACCTCACCACGCACGTGTCGATGCGCCAGGCGATCGAGAACATCACGATCGAGCGCACCCTCAGCGTGCTCGAACTGGCAGGAGCCTTTGCCAAGTCCATGGGTAGGCCGGACGAGCTCATCGGCCTCGCCGGCCTGAATCCGCATGCGGGGGAGAACCGTCTCTTCGGCGACGAGGACGCCGACATTCTGGCACCGGCCGTGGCGATGGCTCGGGCTCGCGGACTAAACGTCGAGGGTCCGCTGCCCGGCGATGCGCTCATTCCGGCGGCCGTTCGCGGCAAGTACAACCTCGCGGTGGTCTGCTACCACGACCAGGGTCACGCCCCCTTCAAAGCTGTTTACGGTGATGACGGTGTGAACATCACGGTGGGACTGCCCGTGGTGCGGGTCTCGGTCGACCACGGCACCGCGTTCGACATCGCAGGCAAGGGAATCGCCCGCGAGGCCAGCCTGGTCCTCTCGCTTGAGCGCGCCGCCGCACTCGCGCCGGGATGGGACTACGTCTGGAAGACCGCGCAGGCTGCCTGAGTGTCATGATCGGGCTAGCGGATGCCGCGGTGTCGCCCGCCCGGGCGCTCGGCCCCGGGCGCACCCCGGCCTACGATGGGATGATGTGGCTAGATGAGGTTCCCGCCGGTGCGGTAGATTCCGCGAACGGTACCCCGCTGCACAGTCAGGTGGGGGCGGTCATTCGGTCGCATATCCTCAGCGGCTCGCTGCCGCCCGGGTCCCAGCTGCCCACCGAGGCGGAGCTGCAGGGGCGATTCTCCGTGTCGCGTTCCGTTGTCCGGCAGGCGCTCGCCGCACTAAGCGCCGAGGGGCTGGTGCAGCGTGGCCGGGGCCGCGGCAGCGTGGTGTCGCCGCGCGGGGAACACCATCGTCTGGTGCAGCGCATGTCGGGACTGTCCGCGCAGATTTCGGCGGAGGGCGCCGAGGTGTTCACCGCCGTGCTGGCGCTCGGTCCCGAAGAAAACACCGCGGCATCCGCGGCCCTCGGCGCAGCTGACGTGGTGGGCATCCGTCGCCTGAGATCCGCCGGTACCGAGCCCCTCGCCGTCATCCACACCTGGGTGCCGCGGGCCATCGGTGCGAAACTGACGACGGCCGAACTGACGGATGCGTCCCTGCACGCCGTGCTGCGCGCCCGCCTGGGCGTGTCGATCGTGTCCGGGCGCCGTCAGGTGCGTGCGGTCGCGGCCACGACGGCCCTCGCCGAGTTGTTGCAGATCAGCGTGGGGGAGCCGCTGCTGCTGCTCGAGGGCACGAGCCTCGATGAGAACGGTGTTCCCATCGAAATGTTCTCCACCTGGCATCGCGCCGATCGGATGGTTTTCGACCTCGACGTGATCGGCGCCGACGAGCCGGTCGCCGGCCAACGCGCGGGCCGATCTGGTGAGCCGGCGACCGCGTCGGTGACCGAACCCTCCCGGGCCGGCGGCGATAGGCCCGACCGCGCACAGCTCGCCGCGCAGGCCGCCGACCTCGCGCGCCAGCTCCGTGACTTATCGGCGGAAATAGCCCGCAACGCTTGACCAGGGGTCACCGCTAGTCCGGGCCGGCCCCGACAAGGTTGGCCCCTACCTTTTCTCAACCGCGGGTGGGGCCAGCATTCCGGCGCGACGTCCGAAGATAATCCCCGCGGCAAGCCCCGAGCCTCCCGGGTAATTGTCGCTGCAGAGCCCGCCCAGCATCTCCCCGGCAACGTACAGGCCTTCTATGTGCCGGTCCATTTCGTCGAGCACGCGGCCGTGCGCGTCGGATTTCAACCCCTCGTACGTGAAAGTGATACCGCACGTTACGCCGAACGCGAAGTATGGCGCGGTCTCCAGCGGCGAGCCCAGTTGATCTTGATCGGCGAGACCTCCGCACGGCGACTGCCTTTGATCGTGGGATCAAACGTGATCGAATGATCAATCGAGTCAGCAGCGGCTCCCTAGTGCGGCATATCAGGTGGTGCGCTCTCTCTGGCCTGCTGGTGTCGTGACTCGCCGAGCGATTTCAGCGTGACCACAAACGCACCATACACCCCAAATCTGACCAGAATCAGACCGTATTTCTCGGGGACAGCGCGTACACTAAAACCCATGAGAACCGCGGAATTCCGCGGAAGTCTGCCCCATGTGCAGGTGCACGCGACTACCCCGACGCCTATCATTTGTTCTTGGTTCGAGTCCAGCTACCCCAGCAGTAGCCCCTAGGAGCGTGAGTCAGTAAGGCCTATTCGGCCTTGGTGCCACGAATTACCGGTCAAGTCCGTCGGGGGCGGGTCAGGCGTTCCTGTGCGGTCGTTGAGTCTTTCGGATTGGCGTTGTTCGTGTGCCGACCGAAAATAGGGCCAGTGCCGCGTTGACGGCGCAGGCCGGGGCCGTTGCCGCCCGGCAGGGCGGTCCCTCCCTGCCGGTTAGGTGGCCGTTCGGGCTGTCAGGGTGCTTTGCGCGGCCAGGAGCGATTTAGTTTGCATAGTGTGCAGCTTCATCAGGTTGTGGCAGGCAGCGATCAGGTCCCACTCGTGCGCGGCTTGCTCCAACCCGCGCAGCAACACGGACTTGCCCTGCCGAGTGTGAATCTGACCGAACACGGGCTCCACGATCGCTTTGCGCCGCGCATAAACCGCTCGGCCCTTCTTCGTCTTCAGTTTCCGCGCCATCCGCTCCCGGAGCGTCGCATTCGCTGGGATCCGGCCTCGAGGAACCTCGGGAACATTCTCGCCGTGCTTCACCCGGCCGGTCGCGATGAAAAACTCGGTCCGGCCGTCGCTGGCCGCTTCCACAGTCTTCGCATAGTCCAGATTCGCTGCTGAACAATACCCGGCATCCGCCAGGACCTGCCTGGGCAAGACGCCGGTCGCGGCGTGGAGTTTCTCGACCAGCGGCACGACCTGTTCAACATCCACGCCAATATTCGTCAGCGTCGTCGCCACGATGATTTGATGGTCGGCATCAACGATGGCCTGCGCGTTGTAGGCGTAATGGAACGACCCGTCAGCGGTCTTCATGATCCGTGCGTCAGGGTCGGTGAAGTTGCGTTGAGCCTTCGGACTCACGACCGCGTTCTTCGCCGCGTCATCACCCTTCTGTGCCACAGCATCGTCGTCATCGCCCTTGTCCCGGGCTTTCTTCTCGGCGTCTTTCCGCGCCCGGACGGCCGCGTCGGCCTCCAACGCGGCGCGCGCTTCGGCCAGTTTCACCAGGCGTGACTCCCGCCGCGCGAGCTCCGGTGGCAACTCATCACCGCGTTTGTCTTTTCCGAAACGAGCGTCCTCCGCATCGTCGATCGCGTCCGCGTCCGCCAGCAGCGCGGATACTTCGTCGGCGAGGACTTTCTGCTTCTCCGTCAACCGGGCGTAACTCATGGCCTTGCGCCGAGACGCATTCGCGCGCACTTTCGTGCCGTCCAACGCGACCTGCCCGAGCGAGACCATTCCGGCCGCGCGGCACAGTTCCAATGCCTGCAAGAACACGTTCCCCAGACTGGAGAGGTGACGTTTGCGGAACCGGGCGATGGAGCGAAAATCCGGTGCCTGCTGCGCGGCCAACCAGCGAAAAGCGACAACGTCCACGCAGACCCGTTCCAACTCCCGTGACGAACGAACCCCGACGCAATACCCGTAAAGCAGGACCCGGACCATCAACCGAGGGTCATACGGCGGCTGGCCCTTCGACTTGGCGTAAGAGGCGTAGAACTTCTTCAGATCCAGCTGAGTTTCAACGATGTCCGCGATGAAACGGGACAGGTGATTCTGCGGCAGCCACTCATCCAACGACGGCGGCACCAACATCACCGCCACCGGCTCAAACGCCCTAAACCGCTTGTTCACACCCGCGCCAGCCTCAACCCCGTCATCCACGACCACGTCAACGTGCTCAAGTTCCGTCGCGGGGAAGAGGCCATCAGAATCGCTCATAAGCAATTTTCCCAGACCACCACCCCAACCCCGGGAAATCGACCGGCGTTTTAAAGTTTGGTACTACTGACCCACGCTCCCGCTAGGTGGTCTCGCGTGGAACGATTCGGCACGGCAGCGACTCGACACCGGACCGAGAATCACCGTTGATCGCTTCAAATAGTCGGTGCGCGGCCAATGCCCCAAGCTCTTCGAGGTTCATGTCCACGCTCGTTAGCTGGGGCCGAGATCCAGTCGTGAAGACCTCCCAGTTGTCGTACCCCATTACCGAGACCCGGCCGGGGACGGCCCAACCCGCCTCCCGCACGGTTTCGAGCGCGCCGCGGGCGATCTGGTCGTTCCCGCACAGGATACCGTCGACCTCGGGATGCTGCTCGATCAACTGGGCTGCTGCGTTGCGTCCCCATTGTTCCGTCCAGGAGCCGAACTGGGCGCCACCGACCAGTGACAGGCCATGGTTGGACATGGCCCCTTCGATGCCGCGCGCGCGATCCTGTGACGCTGCATAACCGATTTCACCGGTGATGTGGGCAATATTACGCCGGCCTCGTGAAACCAGGAATTCTACGGAATCCGCGCCACCCTTCACGTTATCGGGCACGAGGGAGAGATCATTCTCGTCGGTTGAGAGGGCGTAGACATATACGATCGGCACCGGCAGGTTGCGACCAAGTGATGGCCGAGGATCCGTACGCGAGCCCACAACGATCAGACCATCAACGTGGCGGCTCAGCAGTGCGTCGAGGTGGTACTTCTCCCGGATGGCATCGCCACGCGCATCACACAGGAAAGCCGACATTTTGCCTTTGCCGAACGCGTCCTCGGCTCCCCGCAGAATCGGCAGCGAGAAGCGGCCGTCGAGGTCGCCGGTTATGAGTCCAACGGTGCCGGTCTGCCCGGTCAGCAGTCCGCGCGCGAGCGCGTTCGGAGTGAACGAGACCCGCTCCGCGGCGACGAGCACGCGGGCCCGTGTCTCCGGATGCACCTGGTCGCGACCGTTCAGCGCTTTCGAGGCTGTGGCGACTGAGACACCGGCCAGCCTGGCGACATCGCGCAGGGTGGAGCGGGGGTGCGGCTTGTCTGTGGTCACCATGGTGGCGCCTCCTAGCGTTGCGATTGCGGCGATTGCGGCGGATGCCTAGGAGGCACGTTCCCAGAACACGGGCGAACCTCCGCGAAAAGATGAAATATAGTTTTTCGGTTGAGTCGACGGTACACGGTTGACGATAGCCGTTGTTGGCTGTTACATTTACCGAAAACCTTTTCGGCAAATTTCGCAAAGGTTGTTCGCCTCGCGACATATTAATCAACGACGATTCCAGATAAGGACCTCACATGGCAGTGAAATCCACGCGCAACAGCCGCATTCGCGCATTCTCTTTGATGGGCGGTGTAATTGCCGTTTCGGCAGCGCTCGCCCTCGCCGGGTGCACCCCGACATCATCGGGCGGATCCGCTGGCAACGGCGACACCATCACGGTGTGGCACTACTTCAGCGATGAAAACCAGGTCAAGGTCATGACCGATTACAAAGACCTCTTTGAGAAGAACAATGACGGCGTCACCGTAGAGAACGTCTTTGTTCCCTATGACCAACTGAACTCGAAGCTCATCACCGCAGTGGGTTCGAAGACCGGACCCGACGTGGTCGTGTTCAACGGTGCAGACGCCTCGACGCTGGCTCTGGGCGGCGCTCTCGCCCCCATGACCAAACAATGGGGTGCCTTCACCGACAAGGACCAGTTCCCCGAGGCCGTCGTGCACTCTCTCGACAACGACGTTTATGCCGTTCAGGGCTATGTCAATCTGCTTGGCCTGTGGTATAACCAGGACATCCTCGATGAGGTCGGCATTGTGCCGCCCACCACGATGGACGAGCTCAATGCGGCTCTGACCGCCGTGACCGCCGCAGGCAAAGACGGCATCACCTTGTCCGGTCTTCCTCAGTCACAGGGAGAGTGGCAGGCGTACCCGTGGCTGTCGAGCTTCGGATTCAACTACGACAAGCCCGAGGCCGCACCGCTCGAGGCCGCTTTCACGATGCTCCAGTCCTGGACAGGGTCGGGTGCGCTCACGCGCGAGGCCGTGACCTGGGATCAGACGGTTCCGTTCCAGACGTGGGCGGCGGGAAACGTGGCCTTTGCCCAGAACGGGAACTGGCAGCTCGGAACCGCTCGCAGTGACGCCGGCTTTAATTATGGCGTCGTGCCACTTCCCGTCGGCGACAGCGGACAGGTCTACCTCGGTGGCGAGGGGCAGAGCATCGGGGCGTTCAGCGCGAACCCGGAACTCGCCTGGGACTACCTGGAGCAGACCTACTTCAGCGAGGAAGGGCAGGCCATCGCTCTGAGCGGGGTCGGCAGCATCCCGAGCCGCTTGGATGCCGCATCCGCCCCCGAGGTGACCGAGGATCCGATCCTCGCGGCGTTTGCCCAGTCGATCGAGGAAAACGGGGCGAACTATCCGGCACGGGCCGTTCCGGCGGTGTCTGTCGCAGACCAGCAGCTCGTCGTGGGACAGATCTGGAGCGCAGTCATCGGCGGCCAGATGACACCGTCCGAGGCTGCAACCAAGCTCGTCACTGACCTCGAGCAGTTGCTCGCGCAGTAGACCCGATACACAACGAGGCGAGGCAGGAAGTCCATGTCTATAGATCTGACGGTCTCAGGGCCGGCACGGCGTACTCCAGTGCCGCCCGGTCGGGCGCCCCGGTCGGGTGCACGCCGGAACGCGGTCAAACGCAAGAGGCTCGCCTTCGCCCTGCCGGCAGGGGTCTTCCTCCTCGTCTTCTCGTTCTTTCCGTTGGCGCAGCTGGCACGCATGAGTGTCAGCGACGTCACCGCGCGAACGCTCAACCAACCGTGGGAATTCATCGGGGCTGACAACTTCGTTGGCAGCGCCGCCCAGGGTTCCCTCTTTCCTGCTCTGGGCAACACCATCGTGTTTGTTCTGATCGTTACGATCATCGGACTGGTCGGAGGGTTGGTTGCAGCGATCTTGCTCAGCACGAGCAACCTGCTCTCTGCCTTTGTGCTCGGCCTCATGGTCTTCATCTGGGCCCTTCCACCCGTGGTGAACGGAAGCGTCTGGAAGTTTCTGCTTGGCGACGCTGGCCTGATCAACTCCATCATCACCGGGGTGGGGCTCTCGCAAGACGCTGTGCCGTTCCTCTACGACGACAGATTCGCGCTCTTGTCGGTGGCGATTGTCAATTCCTGGGCCGTGGTGCCGTTCAACGCACTCGTCTTCCGTGCCGGAATTCTCGGCATTCCTGCGGAAACCTTCGAAGCGGCACGGATCGACGGTGCGAGCCGGTGGCAGGAGATCTGGCACATGATCATCCCCGCCGTGCGGCCGACCACGCTTGTGCTCGCCGTGCTCACGGTCGTGTACGCATTCCGGTCCTTCGACTTCATTTTCGTCATGACCTACGGCGGACCGGGCGTCTCAACCAACACACTGCCGTTCCTGAGCTACCTGCAGGCGTTCGTACGGTTCGATTTCGGCATGGGGGCCGCGACCGCAGTCATTTCGGTGTTGCTCGTGCTCGTGCTCGCCGTGATCTACGCACGCAGCGTTCGCGCCGAGGAGGCCAACTCATGAGCATCATGATCCCCACGGGGGCTGCGGCAGCCGCACCCTCGGCCACCTCGCGCCCACGGCGACCGCGTCGTCGATTTGAACCCATCGCCGGCCCGTTGCGCGTGGTACTTTTGCTCGTCTACGCCATCCCTATCTTGTTTATCGTGTTGACGTCGTTGAAGGACCCGAGTGACGTCATCTCCTCTCAGTCGTCGTTCCTGTTCACACCCACGCTTGAGGCGTACACGGCCGTGCTCGCCAACCAGGGTCTCTTCATAGCCATGCAGCAGTCGCTGACGATCGCCGCTGGAACAACGGCGCTCACGCTGCTGGTGGCGATTCCGGCCGGCTATGGACTGGCGCGGGTCGATTCACGCATCACGACGGTCGGTCTCGGCCTGCTGATCGTGTTGCAGATGGTCCCGCAGACCGCCAACGTTATCCCGCTGTATCAGATTTTCGGGGCTTGGGGCCTGCTCGACCAGAACCTCGGCGTGATCGTCGCCGACACTGCTCTTCTGGTGCCGTTCGCCATCCTGCTGCTGCGACCGTTCTTCCGCTCGGTGCCTGAAGCGCTCGAGGAGGCCGCATCGATCGACGGCGCGAGCACGCTGCGCACCTTTTGGTCGGTCATGCTTCCGATCGCCCGCAACGGCGTCGCCACGACCGGCACTCTCGTCTTCCTGATGTCCTGGGGCGAATTTCTCTACGCGGTCAACTTTCTCCTCTCACCCGGGAATTACCCGCTGAGTGCGCTGCTGGCCCAACAAGTTTCTGCGTTCGGTATCAACTGGCCTGGACTGATGGCACTGGCCGTCATCACGTCGGTGCCCATTCTCATCCTCTTTGTTTTCACTTACCGGTTGCTGCGTGAAGGACTCACGCTCGGCGCGGTCAAGTAGCCAATTTTTCGCTGCACAATTCTCACTGGAGACCACCATGCCCGTGCTCACTCACAAGCTAGCAACCGCGTTCCCCGTCGCCCCGTCACGAGGTGCGCTCCGCCCTCTCGCACTGTCAGAGGTGCGGATCGAGAGCGGTTTCTGGGCAGACATGCAAGACCTGAATGCCTCGGCCATAATTGGCCACTGCGAAGCTTGGATGGAGAAGGTCGGCTGGATCGGCAATTTCGACGCCGCCGTGGAGGGACGTTTGCCAGCGGATCGGCGTGGTCGCGAGTTCTCGGACTCCGACGTGTACAAGCTTCTCGAGGCGATGGCCTGGGAGGTCGGACGTACACAGGACGAGCAGCTTGAGGCCCGTCTGCGTGCCCTCGTCGCACGCGTCGGAGCTGCCCAGGAGACGGATGGCTATCTCAATACCCGCTTCGGCCGGCCTGGCCAGGGCGCGCGCTACTCCGACCTCCAATGGGGCCACGAGCTGTACTGCTACGGCCATCTCCTGCAGGCCGCCGTGGCGCGCGGGCGCACTGCGGGTGACGACGCACTCGTCACCATCGCTCGCCGCGCCGCCGACCACCTCTGCGAGGTCTTCGGCGTGGGTGGCATCGAATCGATCTGCGGGCACCCCGAGGTAGAGATGGCGCTGGTCGAGTTCGGCCGCTACACGGGAGAGAGCCGCTACGTCGACCAGGCTCGGTTGTTCATCGACCGTCGTGGGCATGGCCTGCTCGGCGACATCGAGCTCGGCCCGAGCTACTACCAGGACGAGACTCCCGTGCGTGACGCCGAAGTGTTGCGCGGGCACGCCGTGAGAGCGGTCTATCTTGCCGCTGGTGCCGTTGATCTGGGCGTGGAGGACGACGATGCCGGGCTGATCGACGCGGTGTCGACGCAGCTGGCGCGCACCGTCGCCCGGCGGACCTATATAACCGGAGGGATGGGTGCCCACCATGAGGGCGAATCGTTCGGTTCAGACTTCGAACTGCCGAGCGATCGTGCGTACTCCGAAACCTGCGCCGGTATCGGTTCAATCATGCTCAACTACCGTCTACTCTTGGCGACCGGTGAAGAACGCTACGCCGACATGATCGAGCGCACCCTCTACAACGTGGTCGCGACGTCTCCTGCGGCCGATGGGCGCGCGTTCTACTACACGAACACCCTCCACCAGCGCGTGCCGGGTTCAACTCCGTCCACTGAAGAACCGAGTCCGCGGGCGTCCTCCAGCTTGCGCGCGCCGTGGTTCGACGTGTCCTGCTGCCCCACCAATGTCGCCCGTACCTTGGCAACGTTGGGATCTTACTTCGCCACGTCGACCTCAAACGGTCTTCAACTCCACCAGTACGCGGCCGGGGAGGTGTCCGCAGCCCTCGATGGCGGTCCGATTGCCGTTCGCGTTGAGACGAACTACCCCAGCGATGGCGAGATTCGGATGGTCGTGACCGAGACCCTCGACACCGAGTGGGACCTCTCCCTTCGTGTGCCCGCCTGGGCGACAACCGGAGCGCAGCTCCGGGTGGGTGGCGAGTCCCGAGAGGTGGCCCCGGGGACGGTCTTGACCCGCCAAGTGTTCACCATCGGCGATGAGATCACACTTGTCCTCCCCGTGGCAGCTCGTTGGACCACACCGGATCCGCGGATTGACGCGCTCCGCGGCCAGCGGGCCGTCGAGCGGGGGCCGGTGGTCCTGTGTCTTGAATCGACGGATGTCCCATTCGCCGGCAGCGTCGACAACCTGCGAGTCACCGGGGAGCTGAACGACGTCGACGGTGTCGTGACCATCGACGTGCGCGGCATAATGGCACCAGACCATGCATGGCCCTACGGCATGGACACACCGGAAATGTCGTCGGAGACCCAGAGTGTGCAACTCCTACCGTATTACTCATGGGCGAACCGTGGCCCGTCGTCCATGCGCGTGTGGCTACCAACCGAAGGCGACGCTGTGGCCGTCTGACGCGAAGCAGATCGTTCCTGACTACGGTCAAGGAGCGATCCTGTTACCGTCACCGCGGCCCATTGGTGATCGCACCACTGGACGTTGTGACCGCGTAGGCGCGGTGGCCATTGAGAATTTCTGGCCGAGCGCCGATTCCCTGACTCCCTGACTCCCTCGGCTTTACACCCGCGGACAGTTTGAGAGCGGCCCGGTACCCGATACCGGATCGACGATGACATGATCCGCGTCAGTTCGACGGGCCCCTACTGGATGGCGCTGATTGTCCAACCCGCGCGATGCGATTGGCCAGCCGCCAGGCTCACGAGACCGTCATGGGAATTGAAAGCGTCCGGCGCGCACGTCATCGGTTCGACAGCGAGCCCCAACCGGTCGTTCTCTGATCCGGGGAGATCAGCGGTGTGAATTTGCACCCATGAGCAGGAGGCATCAAAAGTCATGGCCACCCCTCCTCCGCCGGGTTCTCTTATTTCGATGGTCGCCAAGCCGTTGTCGCGACTCAATGCGGTGAAGGCATGGTCAATTTGTGTCGAGCCAATCTCGCGCGGTTTGCGAAAATCAAAGGTGCTTTCTTGCACCGGAGCAAGCGTGAGCGGGAGTAGCCGGTCGTCGCTGACCTGAAGGTACTGTTCTGCGGGGAGCGACAGAATCCAGCTATTCAGCGTTGAGTCTCCGGCCCGCAGATAGGGATGCGGGCAGACCCCATACGGGGCAGTGGCTGTACCCACGTTTATTGCCGTGACCGAAGTGGAAAGCCCGGCGAGAGTCACGGAATATGTCACGGTCATTGCCAGGTGAAACGGATAGCCGACACTGGGCAGCAAATCCAGACCAAGAGTAACTTCATCTGCCGTGTGGGAGACGAGATGCCACCTCTCGCCAAATACCAGGCCGTGAAGTGCACAATTGCGGATCGGTTCATTGATCGGTAGCTGATGCACGACGTCATTCGCTTCGTACTGCCCATCCGCAATCCTGTTGGGCCAGGGTGCTGCCACTGCGCCGCGATACGCAATCATGGGTTCGTCGACGGCGAAGCTGATGATGAGTTCGCGGCCCAGAAATTCCAGCTCACGTAGGCACGCGCCTATTTCGGTGACGACGGCGCGGTAGCCGAAGCCCTTGATCTCATATTGCACACCACTGGCACCGGTAAAAGTCCTCATTCCCCACCCCCTACAGGCCTTGCGCCAGTCGGTAGTAGGCCTGGTTCCAACGCACCTCACGCGTGAAATCGCGCTGGGTGGTGGTCTTATCTATCACGAGAAGCTCGGTGCGAGCTATCTCGGCGAAATCGTGGAACACCTCGATGCCGACGGCGGTCGACATCACGGTGTGGTGGGCAGCTCCCGCGGTCAGCCAGGCTGCGGCCGAGGTGGCGAAGTCGGGTTCTGGACGCCAGACGGCCCGCCCTACGGGGAGGTTCGGCAGCGCGGCGGTGGGTTCGACGACCTCGACCACGTTCGCCACCAGGCGGAACCGGTCGCGCATGTCGCTCATCGCGACCACCACGGCGGGGCCGGGGTCGGCGTTGAACACCAGGCGCACGGGGTCTTCACGGCCGCCGATGCCGAGCGGGTGAATCTCAAGCGTCGGCCGCGAGGTCGTGAGTGAGGGGCTCACCTCGAGCATGTGCGCACCGAGAATCAGTTCGGCGCCGGGGGTGAGGTCGTAGGTGTAGTCCTCCATCAGGCTTGCACCGCCGGGAAGGCCAGAACCCATCACGTTGGCAACACGCACCAGAACGGATGTCTTCCAGTCGCCCTCCGCACCGAAACCGTAGCCCTGGGCCATCAGGCGCTGAACGGCGAGGCCGGGCAGTTGGCGCAGGGCGCCAAGGTCCTCGAAGCTCGTGGTGAACGCGGCGAAGTCGCCGGCCTCGAGGAAGGTCTTCAGCCCCAGCTCGATCGCGGCGCCGTAGCGCAGCGACTCGTGTCGCTTGCCGCCCTTGCGCAGCTCGGGGACTACGTCGTACAGGTCGTCATACTCGGCGACCAACGCGTCGATGTCGGCATCCGTTGCGGAATGCACGGCCCCAGCGAGCTCGTTGACGGGCCAGGTGTTGACCTGCACGCCGAAGCGGAGTTCGGCTTCGGTCTTGTCGCCTTCGGTCACGGCTACGTAGCGCATGTTGTCGCCGAAGCGGGCAAGTTTCATGCTGCGGCTCGCGGCCCAGCCGGCGGCGGCGCGGGTCCAGGAGCCGATGCTGCCGGACACGGCCGGGTTGGACACGTGGCCGACGACGGTCTTGCGGGTCACGCCGAGGCGGGTCTGGATGTAGCCGAATTCGCGGTCGCCGTGCGCGGCCTGGTTGAGGTTCATGAAGTCGAAGTCGATCTCGGCCCACGGCAGTTCGACGTTCGCCTGGGTGTGCAGGTGCAGGAGCGGCTTGGTGAGAGCATCGAGGCCGGCGATCCACATCTTCGCAGGGGAGAACGTGTGCATCCAGGCGATCAGGCCGATGACGCGGTCGTCGGCGTTGGCGTCGAGGGCGGCCCGGCGAATCGACTCTGAGTCCTTCAGAACGGGCTTCCAGACCACCTTGACCGGCACGTCGCTCGACGCGTCGAGCGCCCGGGCGATTTCCTGGCTCTGCGCGGCGACCTGGCGCAGGGTCTTTTCGCCGTAGAGGTTTTGGCTTCCGGTGAGGAACCAAACCTCGTACTCGTCGAGGGTCGTGGTGAGAGATGCCATTACGTCAGTGCTCCTTGGGGTACTTGTCCGTAGACATTCTGGTATCGGTCGAACAGAGAATCGATTGATTCCTGCGGAATGGGAACGAGGTCGCCGCCCGCGCGGGCGAGCTGCACCGTGCGAGCCACGTCTTCCACCATGACAGCGGCCTTCACCGCGTCGCGAGCATCTTTGCCGATCGTGAACGGGCCATGGTTGGCCATCAGCACTGCCCGCGAACGGTGGCCGGTGAGGGTCTCCACGATGCCGCGACCGATCGAGTCGTCACCGATGATGGCGAACGGGCCGACCGGGATCGGGCCGCCGAATTCGTCGGCCATAGCGGTGATCACGCACGGGATGGCCTCGTTGCGAGCCGCCCAGGCCGTGGCGTAGGTGGAGTGCGTGTGCACGACTCCCCCGACGTCTGGCATATTCCGGTAGACGTAGGCGTGCGCGGCGGTGTCACTCGACGGCGACCGGTCAGCTCCGGGCGTGCCGGGAATGACGTTGCTGTCGAGGTCACAGAGAATCATGTTCTCGGGTGCGAGGTCGGCATAGTCGACCCCGCTGGGCTTGATCACAAACAGGTCAGCCCCCGGCACCCGGCCGGACACGTTGCCGCCTGTCCAAACCACGAGCCCGTTGCTGAAGAGCTCGGCGTGCAGTCGGGTTATTTCGGCGCGAACGAGGGCGACCGCCACCTCGATCTGAGGTCCGTAAGCATTCATGCCGACATCAGCGTTTCCCGATCGGTGACCGCGGCGCTTGAGCGCCTTGAGACGGTGCATCACGTCGTTCTCGCCGCGACCGAAGTAGTCATGCAGCTGCGTGTACTCCTGGAACAGCTCGTCGTAGGCCGCCGAGGATGCCTCGTTGGGCACATACACGTTCCTGTTGAGCTTGCCCATCTTCTCGCCCGCGGCACGAACGTCGGGGTAGGCGCCAGCGGCCACTGCGGCGTGAATCGCCGCACCGAGCGCGGGGCCCTGGTCACTCGCGATGGTGCTGATCGGCAGGCGAAGGATGTCGCTGTAGGTCTGCATCAGGAACGCGTTTTTGAGCAGGCCACCGGCCACGATGAATTCGGTCACCGGCACGCCGCTCGCGTTGAACGCCTCCACGATGGTGCGGGTACCGAAGGCGGTTGCCTCGAGCAGCGCACGGTAGATCTCTTCCGGCCGGGTGGTGAGGGTCGTGCCGATGACGAGCCCGGAGAGTTCGTGGTCGACCAGCACGGACCGGTTACCGCTGTGCCAATCGAGGGACACCAGCCCATGACCGCCAACGGGCTGGTCCTTCACGAGTTCGGTGAGGTGCTCGTGCACGCTCCGTCCGAGCGCCCGGGCATCCTCGACGTATCGGGCGGGCACCTGGTTGTTGACGTACCAGGCAAAGATGTCGCCAACACCGCTCTGCCCAGCCTCGTAGCCGTACAGCCCGGAGACGATGCCACCATCGACGACGCCGCACATACCCGGCACCACGGCGAGACGGTCGGAGTTCATGACGTGACAGGTGCTCGTACCCATTATCGCCACCATCTGGCCGGGGTTCACAGCCTGCGCGGCGGGAACGGTCACGTGCGCGTCCACGTTGCCGACGGCCACCTGAATACCTTCAGGGAGCCCGGTCCAGGTCGCGGCTTCGGCCGTGAGGGTGCCGGCGGATGCTCCCAGCTGGCCGATCTCGTGGGTCACCTTGTCGAGGGCGAACCGGGAAAAAGCCGGATTGAGCGCCCCGAGAAAATCCTCACTCGGGTACTCGCCGTCCTGCAGGATTCCCTTGTAGCCGGCGGTGCAAGCGTTGCGCACATACCGGCCGGTGAGCTGCCAGACGATCCAGTCCGCGGCCTCGACCCAGTGGTCCATGCGCTCGTACAACTCGGGATCTTCCTCGAGCAGCTGCAATCCCTTGGCGAATTCCCATTCGCTGGAGATGAGCCCACCATAGCGGGGCAGCCAGCTTTCGTCGCGCGAGGTAGCGAGATCGTTGATGCGGTCGGCCTGCGGCTGCGCAGAATGGTGCTTCCAAAGCTTGACGTAGGCGTGCGGACGGTCGGCGTACTCCGGCAGCTCGTTGAGCGGGGTACCGTCGGCGATGACCGGAACCATCGTGCAGGCGGTGAAATCGGTGCCGATGCCGATGACCCGGGCCGGGTCGATTCCCGCACTGGCTAGTGCTGCCGGAACGGCGCTCTTCAGCACGGCAACGTAGTCCTGGGGAACCTGCAGGGCCCACTCCGGTGGCAGCTTCGCGCCCGTGGCCTGAAGGGTGGTGTCCATGACCGCGTGGGGATAGTCGAGCACGGCCGAGCCGAGTTCGGCGCCGTCCGAGACGCGCACGACGACCGCGCGGCCGGATAGTGTT
>NZ_SOHG01000032.1:0-83725 GCF_004403155.1 Cryobacterium sp. Hh7
CTTCGGTGCTTTCAGCTTCTCATTTCGTTCAGTCATGACCATTAGTGTCACTCCTTCAAATAGATCCGCAACCCCTTACACAGACCATCTGACACCCTCGTGTTGCTGCCGCACGCTCGCAAACTCACCGCGGCGCAGTTCGATGGCAAGGCTCGCAAGCTGCGGGAGCGGTTCCACCCCGACAGCATCACCGTTCGCCGCGCCCGGTGTCTGGCCGACCGCCGGGTGCAGTTCTTCCCCGACAAGGACGGCATGGCCACCCTCTGGCTGCGCGCGGCCGGCGACGACCTGCAAGGCGTCTATACCCGGGTCACCGATGCTGCGATCAGTCTGCAGGGCCCCGATGAGCCCCGCACCCTCAGCCAACTCCGCGCCGACGTCGCCATCGACCTGCTCCAGCAGGGCGTCACCGGCAGCGGCCTCGGCGCCGGCCTCACCGCCAACGTCAACATCACCGTCCCCGTCCTCACCCNCCTCGAAGGCTACGGCCCGATCGATCCGGAGACGGCCCGCCGGCTGGCTGGGACGGCGACGAGTTTTCTGCGCGTCCTCACTCACCCGCACACCGGCATCGTCCTCGACGTCAGCTCCACCCCGTTCCGCGTGCCCGCGGCGCTGAAGAAATACTTGCGCCTACGCGATGGAACCTGCCGGTTCCCCGGCTGCAACCGCTCCGCCGGCCACTCCGACCTTGACCACACCATCGATAAACAATTCGGCGGCCCCACCACCGCCACCAACCTCCACTTCCTCTCGCCCGCCCACCACAACCTCAAACACTTCTCCGATTGGAAAGCCGTCGCCGACCCCGACGGCACCGTCCACTGGACCAGCCCCGCCGGCAAACACTACGCCACCGACCCCGCCACCCGCATCAACCCACCGCAACAACAAACCGCGCCAGCACCACCCATGCCGGCCGAGCCGGCACCACCCGTGCCCGACCCCTGGAACACCGACTGGACCTCCGCCGGGAACTCCACCTGGAACACCGACAACCTCGACCTCGACACCGATCCTCAACCGTTCTAGGGCAAGTGATCCTCACCGGGTTCGTCGGTTCGGGGTGTACTCCGGCACCTTCGCCCGTTGCCGGCCAGAAAATTCACCTCGATAGACTGTGCCAACGTTCACCCCAACTCAACCGCAGCGACGCGGAAAGGTCTCTATGCCCCGCACGGATTCAACTGCTACACCCTCCGATCAGGGCGTGACGGTGTCAACGACCGGCACCGACGCATCCGCTTCGGCACACGCTGACGGCGAGGTGCGGCTGCAGCGGGACGGATCGCTGGCCCGCATCATCCTGAACCGGCCCAAGGCGCTCAACGCGCTGACCCACGGCATGATCCGGTCGATCACCGCAGCGCTCACCGACTGGGCCGACGACGAGACCGTGCAGACCGTGCTGCTCACCGGCAGCGGCGACCGCGCCCTGTGCGCCGGCGGCGACATCGTCTCGATCTACCGCGACGCCCGCACCCATCCAGACGAGAATGCCCGGTTCTGGGCCGATGAATACACCCTGAACGCGCAGATCAAGCGGTACCCCAAACCCTTCGTCGCCCTGATGGACCGCATTGTGCTCGGCGGGGGAGTCGGCCTCTCCGGCCACGCCTCACACCGCGTCGTGACCGAACGCACCCGACTCGGCATGCCGGAGACCACCATCGGTTTCGTGCCCGACGTCGGCGGTACCTACCTCTACTCGCGCACCCCCGGCGAGCTCGGCACCCATCTCGCCCTTACCGCCGCGACCATGACCGGTTCTGATGCGATCGCGCTCGGCCTGGCCGACAGTTTCGTCGACTCGACCCGGCTCGATTCCCTGGTCGATGCCCTCAAACGGATGCCCGTTGCCGCGGCCATCGCCGAGTACGCCGAGTCGACGGTGCCCGCGGCCCCGCTGCTGGCCGAGCGCACCTGGATCGACGAGTGCTACGCCGGCAATAGCCTGCCCGGGATCATCGATCGGCTGCAGAACTCTCCCGTTGCTGCGGCCCGCGACGCCGCCACGGCCATTCTGGCCAAGTCGCCCACCGCGCTCACGGTCACCCTCGAAGCCCTCCGCCGCGCCCGTGAACTCGACAGCCTCGAAGCGGTGCTCGAGCAGGAATACCGAGTCTCCCTGCGCATGGTGGCCGGCCACGATGTGGTCGAGGGCATTCGCGCCCAGGTCATCGACAAGGACCGCAACCCGAACTGGCAGCCGAGCAGCCTGGACGCCGTGTCCGGCACCGATGTGCAGGCGCACTTCGCGCCGTTGGGGGAGCGCGAGCTGCGCCTGCCACGCGTACACGTTCCCGCCGAGCCCGAAACGAGCGTGCAGCCAAGCACGAGCGTCGAGCCCGGCATGACCGGCGAAATCCACACGACCGGTGAACTCCGCCAGAACACCGAACGGAAGGCCACCGCATGAGCGACACAACCCAGACCGAAACTCTGACCGACGCCGACATCTACGAAAACATCCTGCTCGAGCGCCACGGCCGGGTCGGCGTGATCACGCTCAACCGCCCGAAGGCGCTGAACGCCCTCAACTTCGCCACCATGCAGGACGTCGTCGGTGCCGCCACCCGGCTCGACACCGACCCCTCGATCGGCGCGATCGTGATCACCGGTTCGGAGCGGGCCTTCGCGGCCGGCGCCGACATCAAGGAGATGGCGTCGATGAGCTACATGGATATGTACCTCCAGGACTGGTTCGCCGGCTGGGACAAGCTCGCCGCCGTGCGCACCCCGGTCATCGCCGCTGTTTCCGGCCACGCCCTCGGCGGCGGCTGCGAACTCGCCCTGATCTGCGATTTCATTATCGCCTCCGACACCGCGACGTTCGGCCAGCCCGAGATCAAGCTCGGCGTCATACCGGGCATGGGCGGATCCCAGCGCCTGACCCGCGCCGTCGGCAAGGCCAAGGCGATGGAGATGATCCTCACCGGCCGTACCATCGACGCCGTCGAAGCCGAACGGGCCGGTCTCGTCGCCCGCATCGTGCCCGCCGCCGACCTGCTGGCCGATGCCCTCGCGACCGCCACGGAGATCGCGGCCAAATCGGCACCGATCGCGATGCTCGCCAAGGACGTCGTCAACGCGGCGTACGAATCGATGCTGAGCGGCGGCATCCACTTGGAACGTCGCCTGTTTCATTCGGTGTTCGCGACTGAGGATCAGAGCGAGGGCATGGCCGCCTTCATCGAAAAGCGGTCACCGAATTTCACGAACCGCTAGCGACCACGCTTCCAGCTGTACTCATTCTCGGGCCGCCCGGGCGTGCCGTAGCGCGGCGCGCGTAGCACGAGACCGGTGTTGGCGAGATATTCCAGGTAGCGGCGCGCGGTCACCCGGGAGAGCCCCAGCGGCTCCATCAGCTCACTCGCCGAGACCGACGCGGTCTGGGCCTGCAGATAGGTGACCAGCGGATTCAGCGTCGAATCGGCCAGGCCCTTCGGCAGCGGAATATCGGTCGGCGCGCGCAGGCTCGCGAACGCGTTATCAACCGCCGACTGCGTCACAACGGATGCGTGCGCGTTCAGTTCCGCACGAAAGTCCCGGTAACTGGACAATTTCGCAGCGAAGGTCGAGTAGGTGAACGGCTTGATCAGGTACTGCACGACGCCGGCGGCGATCGCCCCGCGCACATTGTCGAGGTCGCGCACCGCGGTGATGGCGATGATATCCGTGGACAGACCGGCCGAACGGATGCGCCGGCTCACGTCGAGCCCGTGGCTGTCCGGCAGGTTCATGTCCATCAGCACGAGGTCGATCGGGGTGCCGGCCGAGGCGGCGGCCGCTACCCGGCGAAAGGCCTCCTGCCCGGTGCCGACCGTGGCGACGAGCTCGAACCCGGCCAGGCGACCGATGTAGACGGCGTGCGCCTCGGCGGCGAGTGGTTCGTCCTCGACGACGAGCACGCGAATCGGTGCTGAGTCAGTCATGATTGACCGCCGCAGCGAGCGTTTCGGGCGGTGTCGGTGTGGCCGTGGTGTCTGCTGCTGCGGGCAGAGGCGCTGCGGGCAGAGCAATCGCCGGAATCGTCACCGTGAACACGGCACCCTCGCGACGCCCGATGGTGAGTGTGCCACCGAGGCGCGTGACCGCCTGGCGCACCAAAGCCAAACCGAGGCCGCGGCCGCCGACCGTGCCAGTGCCCTTGGTGCTGAATCCCAGCCGCAGCACCTCATCGATGACATCGAGCGCCACACCGGCACCGCTGTCGGCCACCTCGATCACGACGGCCTGCTCGGTCGACGACACCGTGACCGATACGCGGCGTGGGTCGTCGCCGCCCGCCGCCGCATCGAGCGCGTTGTCGACCAGATTGCCGAGCACCGTCACGAGGTCCTGGATCGACAGCCCGGACTGCGCGAGCGTGCCGGACGCCGTGACGGTCAGGGTGATACCCAGTTCGTTGGCCTGTGCCGATTTGCCCATGATCAGGGCGCTGATCACCGGTTCGTCGACCGAGCCGACCATCTCGTCGGCGAGTCGCTGGCTCAATTCGAGGTCTTTTGTGGCGAATTCGAGTGCCTGCTCGGTGCGGCCGAGTTCCATCAGCGACACGATCGTGTGCAGCCGGTTGGAATGCTCGTGGGTCTGCGCTCGCAGTGCATCGGACAGGGTCCGCATTGACTGCAGCTCACTGCCCAGGTTCTGCAGATCGGTGTGGTCGCGAATCGTCGCCACGAACCCCATCGGTTCCGCCCGGGCACCCGCGTTCCCCGAGGCGGTCGCCGGCTCCTGGTTCACTACGAGTACTCGCGTGCCGGTCACATGAATCTCGTCGTGCGCGTTGCGGCCGCTCCGCAGCAGATCTCCGAGACTCGGCGGCAGGCTCAGGGCGGTCAAAGCCTGCGGTCGCTCGAAACTTCCCGCAGCCGGGCGCGGCGGAATCCCCAGCAGGGTGGCCGCCTGATCGTTGTAGAGCACGAGGTCACCGTGCAGATCGACTAGTACCAGACCCTCCCGCACGGAGTGCAGCACCGAGTCGTAGTAGACGAACAGTTGCGCGAGGTGCTCCGGTCCCCAGCCCAGGGTGACCCGGCGTAAGTAGCGCCCCAGCAGCCAGGTCACCACTGACCCCGACGTGAGGAGCCCGAGAGCCAGACCGAGCACCGAGGGTAACCGGGCGTTCAGGGCGATCGTGATGTTGCTCGTCGTGGTGCCGACCGCGACGAGCGCGCGCACGGTGCCGTCGGCATCCGTTACCGGCACCACGGCACGAACGGATGGCCCGAGGGTTCCGGTGCTGATTTCGGTGAAGGCGGTTCCGGAGAGTGCCGGAGCGATGGCGCCGATGTAGTCCCTGCCGATCTCGGTGTCGGTTGGGTGGGTCCACCGGGTACGGTCTGGGGCCATGATCGTGATGAAATCGAGCCCCGCATCGGCGCTCAACTCGAGCGTGTAAGGCTGCAGCGACGCGCTCGGGTCGGCCGACTCACTCGCCGCGAGCACGAGCGGACTGTCGGCGATGGCGGTGGCGACCGCGAGCATCCGGTTGCCGGTCTCGACGTAGCCGCGATCGCGCGCGTCGACGAAGAAGGCCGTTCCGACGAAGAGCGTGAGCATGACGATGAACAATGCGTGCGCGAAAAAGAGACGCCGAGCGATGCTCCATTCCTTACGCACTACCTGCCTCTTTCGTGAGCTCGTGAACAATATGACCGCAACCGTGCGCGAGCGGGGTGCGTCTACCAGTGTGGAATAAATTGCACCGACCGGAGCCCCTGGTGGATCAGGTTAAGCCTAGACATAGGAGTCTGACATGGCATCGACGCCATCAACCCGTACCAAACTCAACAAACCCGGCAAGCCCAAGAAGAGAATCGACTCGTCGCACTACCTCTACATGGCCGTCATCGTCGCGGTCGTGCTCGGCATCGTCGTCGGTTTGGTCTGGGGCGGACCCGAGGGTTTCGCGGTCTCGCTCAAGCCGCTTGGTGACCTGTTCATCGCCCTGATCAAGATGATGATCGCCCCGATCATCTTCTGCACGATCATCCTCGGTATCGGCTCCATCGCCAAGGCAGCCACCGTCGGCAAGATCGGTGGCCTCGCCCTCGGCTACTTCCTGGTCATGTCGACCTTCGCGCTCGGCATCGGACTGGTCGTGGGCAACATGATCCACCCGGGCGAGGGCATCAACTTGTCGGATGCCACCTTCGCCGCCACGGAATCGGCCGACACCAAATCGTTCCTGCTCGGGATCGTTCCCACCACCCTGTTCTCGTCGCTGACCAGCGGGAACATTCTGCAGACGCTGCTCGTGGCTCTCATCGCCGGCTTCGCGCTGCAGCGCATGGGCCCGGCCGGCAAGCCGATTCTCGATGGGCTGGCCCACGTGCAGGCCCTGGTCTTTCGCATTCTGATCATGGTCATGTGGCTCGCCCCGATCGGTGCATTCGGTGCGATCGCGGCGGTCGTCGGTGCCACCGGCATTCAGGCCGTAATCAGTTTGTTCACGCTCATGGCCGCCTTCTACATCACCTGCATCCTCTTCATCGTGGTCATCCTTGGCGGCCTCCTCAAGCTGGTCACGGGTGTGAACCTGTTCAAGCTCATGCGCTACCTCGGCCGGGAATACCTGCTCATCGTGTCGACGTCGTCGTCCGAAGCCGCGCTGCCGCGACTGATCGCCAAGATGGAACACCTCGGCGTCTCCAAGCCCGTCGTTGGAGTCACCGTGCCCACCGGCTACTCGTTCAACCTCGACGGTACCGCGATCTACCTCACCATGGCCTCGCTGTTCATCGCCAACGCGCTCGGTCAGCCGCTGGCCCTCGGCGAACAGATCGGGCTGCTCGTCTTCATGATTATCGCCAGCAAGGGCGCCGCCGGGGTCTCCGGCGCCGGCCTCGCAACACTGGCCGCGGGCCTGCAGGCCCACGCCCCGCAACTCGTCGGCGGCGTCGGCTTCATCGTCGGCATCGACCGTTTCATGTCTGAAGCTCGCGCGCTGACCAACTTCACCGGCAACGCCGTGGCAACCGTCATGATTGGCTCCTGGACCAAGGAACTCGACCGGGTGCAGGTTGACCGCGTGCTGGACAAGCTCGAACCGTTTGACGAACGCACCATGCTCACCCACGGTCACGTCAGCGTCGCCGACACCCAGCGCACCGAAGAGAAGGCCGCACAATCCCGGGTATTGGAACGCATTTGAGTCGAAAAGGCGAGTATTAGACTCGCGCTAAGGGTGTCGTCCGGAGGAATCCTCCCGGGCGGCACCCCTTTTTTTCTGCCCTTTCGGGCAACCGAAACCGGGGTGTGTTAGGATTGTTGACGGTCTTACAACCCTTCACCAGGACGCGCAGACGTAGCCACCATTTGAGATGGAACGGCCGCCTTCGTATGGTGCGGCACCGACGGATGCGATCCCATGATTGCTCCAGCCCGCGTTGATTGTCGCGTTTGGGCCGCTTGGCGCCAACCCGTCCGACAAGAGAGCACGCCCCAGTGTCAGCCGTGAAATCGGCTACGTTCGGCGTGCACCGGAGAACGCGTGACCGAGAGTTCAGAAACCATAGCCGTCAAGGCAGATCACCTCTACAAAGCATTCGGACGTCGTCCGCATGAAATCGTCAAGAAGCTCAAGGCCGGCAAGAGCCGCGCCGAAATCTCTTCCCTCGGGGTGGCCGCCGTCATCGACGCTTCCTTCGAGGTCAAGAGGGGCGAGATCTTCGTCGTCATGGGCCTGTCCGGCTCGGGCAAATCGACTCTCATCCGCATGCTCAACGGCCTGTGGGAGACGACCTCCGGCACCGTAACCGTTGGCGGCACGGACATCACCGACGTGTCGGCCAAGGAATTGCGCGACGTGCGCCGCAAGAGCATTTCCATGGTCTTCCAGCACTTCGCCCTGCTGCCACACCGCACCGTGATCGACAACGTGGCCTACGGCCTGGAGATTCAGGGCATGGGGCGAGCAGAACGCCTCGCCAAGGCCCAGACGATCATCGACCTCGTCGGTCTCGCTGGCTGGGCCGACAACCTGCCGTCCGAGTTGTCGGGCGGAATGCAGCAGCGAGTGGGCCTCGGACGAGCCCTCGCTGCCGACACCGACGTGCTGCTCATGGACGAAGCCTTCTCGGCCCTCGACCCGCTCATTCGCCGTGAGATGCAGGAGCAGCTCATCGAGCTGCAGGCCGCGCTCGGCAAGACCATCATTTTCATCACCCACGATCTCAACGAGGCCATGTTCCTGGGCGACCGAATCGCCGTCATGCGTGACGGGCGCATCGTGCAGATCGGCACGCCGGAAGAGATCCTGACCGACCCGGCCAACGACTACGTCGCCCAGTTCGTGCAGGACGTCGACCGGGCGCGCGTGCTCACCGCGACGACCGTCATGGAACCGGTTCGGGCTGTCGTCACCAAAACGGCTGGCCCGCGAGCCGCGCTCCGCACGATGCGAGACCTCCAGACATCCGTTGTTTTCGTGCTCAACCGCGACCGCAGTTTCGCCGGAATCGTGCGCGACCGCGACGTGCTCAAAATGGTCAAGGCCGGGGACGCCGACCTCCGAGCAATCATTCGAGACGATGCCACCACAGTTGCGCCCGATACTGCCCTTGTCGATCTCGTCGAGCCTTCCGTCGGCAGCGACCTGCCCATCGCAGTCGTCGACTCGAAGAATCGCTTGCTCGGAGTCATTCCGCGCGTCACCCTGCTCGCTGCAATTGGCAACGTCACCACGAGCACTGGTGAACTGCCGGTGATCCACCCGCCGGCGACTATTCCGGTCAACGTTATTACCGATATTTTGCGCGACACCGCGCTGGACGGAGCCGAAGCGTGAACGACTTCCGTATTCCCCTCGGCACCTTGATCGAATCCTTTATCGAATGGATCACGGTTACCTTCGGGTTTGTTTTTGCTTTCATTCGCCTGATTGTTGACGGTGCCTTCGGAGGCGTAGCCTTCGTGCTCGTCGCGCCGCCGTTTTACGTCATCATCGCGATCGCAGCGGCCATCGGCTTCGCCGTCCGCGGCTGGAAGTTCGCCGTGGGAACAGTGATCGGCCTCGGCCTCATTCTCGGTGTCAATCAGTGGGAAAACGCGATGTTGACCCTCGCCCTGGTTCTCGTGGCGAGCATCATCGCCATCGGGCTGAGTGTTCCGCTCGGTATTCTCGCGGCCAAATCTTCGGTCGCCTCGAGTGCCATCCGGCCGATGCTGGACTTTCTGCAGACTATGCCGGCCTTCGTCTACCTGGTTCCGGCCCTCATTCTGTTTCGGGTCGGCGAGGTTCCCGGCATCGTGGCGACCATCATCTTTGCCATGGCACCCGGTGTGCGGCTCACCGAACTCGGCATCCGCGGGGTCGACAAGGAGGTCGTCGAGGCCGGCCAGGCCTTCGGCGCGAGCCCGTGGCGTATCCTCAGGCAGATTCAGCTGCCGCTGGCAACGCCGACGATCATGGCCGGCATCAACCAGGTCATCATGCTGTCGCTCTCGATGGTCGTCATCGCCGGCATGGTCGGCGCCGGTGCTCTCGGCGGTGAGATTGTGGCGGCGCTGTCGCGTCTCGACGTCGCCCTCGGTTTCGAGGCCGGTCTCGCCGTGGTCATCTTGGCGATCTTCCTCGACCGTGTCACCGCCGCGCTCGGCAATGGAAGCACTCCGCTCGGACGTATGCTCGCTGCCCGTAAGGCCAATCGCGTGGCTGCGAACTCTGCAGCACAGCCGGCAAACGTGCCAGCATCGGCTCTCGTCTGACCTGGTCATTCCGAGTCCCTCCTCCCAACGGATGCCCCGCATCCGTTCCATGTGCGCAGGCTCCATGGGAGCTGGCGCACGCACCACGAGTCAATCCCCAGTCGCCCGCAGCGGGTGGCACGAAAGGAAGACGCATGAAAATTCGTTCAACACCCCTTATCGCCCTTGGAGCGGTTTCGCTCCTCGCCCTAGCGGGCTGTGCCGCCGAAACCGAGGTCGACACGGTCGGAAACGGCAACGACGACCAGAAGAACGTCACCCTCGCCGTGTTCAACGGCTGGGATGAAGGCGTCGCGGTCTCCGAGCTGTGGAAAGCCATTCTCGACGAGAAGGGTTACAACGTCGAACTCGAGTACGCCGACGTTGCCCCCGTCTACGAGGGCCTCTCCACTGGCGACTACGACCTCACCATGGACATCTGGCTGCCCGACACCCACGGCGAGTACCTCAAGACCTACGGCGACGAGATCACCGACCTGGGCGCCTGGAACAACGAGTCCAAGCTCACCATCGCGGTGAACGCGGACGCCCCGATCGACTCGCTCGCCGAACTGGCCGAGAACGCTGACCTGTTCGGCAACCAGATTGTGGGCATCGAAGCCGGCGCCGGCCTGACCGCTGCGACCCAAGACCGCGTCATTCCGTCTTACGGCCTCGAGGGCATGGAATTCACCACGTCGTCGACGGCGGCCATGCTGACCGAACTCAAGGCAGCCACGGATGCCGGCGAGAACGTCGTCGTGACCCTCTGGGAGCCGCACTGGGCTTACGGTTCGTTCCCGATCAAGAACCTCGAAGACCCCGAGGGGACCCTCGAGTCCGTCGAGAGCCTGCACTCCTTCGGCAGCGCCGACTTCTCGGAGAAGTTCCCCAAAGCCAGTAGCTGGATCGAAGGCTTCGAGATGGACCTCGAGACTCTGTACACCCTCGAAGAGGCCATGTTCGTCGACTACGACGGCTCGGACTACGCTCCGATCGTCGCCCAGTGGATCGAAGACAACCAGGAATACGTGGACGGCCTCACCAGCTAGTCACGGATTCTGAACGAAGAACGGCCCGCGTCCTCGGACGTGGGCCGTTCTGTTTATTGTCGCGGAGTAGAACTTGTCGATAGATACATGATTTTTTCATCACGTCGCCGTGGTCAGCCATCAGCTGTTCATGGAGTTACGGCGCGAATCTCGGTACAGCGGAGGTGGTGTCCGCCACGGGTGTTCGCCACGCCGGGTGTGGAATCCCCAACGCTTGTCGCTTAAGCGGAGTCGCGCCAGACGATAGGTGTCTGAAGAAGGATGCCGTCGGCGGGTTGCTCCTCGCCGCGCAGCTGGCCGAGCACGCACTCCGCTGCTCGCTCACCCAGACCGAAGGCCGGCTGGTGCACGGTCGACAGGTGTGGCTGGGTGCGCAGCGCCCAGGAACTGTCGTCGAATCCGACGATGCCGACGTCACCGGGCACGCTGCGCCCGGCATGGCGGAGCGCTTCGAGTGCTCCCGCTGCTACGGCGTCAGAAGCCGCGAACACGCCGTCAATCAGTGGGTCGCGTTCAAGCAGCGTGCACATGCCTTCAATCCCGTCGGTGAAGGTGTAGAGCGGTACTTGGGCGACGAGAGCAGGGTCGAAGCGGTCGCCCAGGGCATCCGTGAAGCCGGCGAGTCGGTCGGCGCCGGAATCGCGATCGAGTGCGGCTGCAATCATGCCGATGCGCTTGCGTCCGGTCTGCATGAGGCGTTCGGTGATCGCGCGCGCTGATGCCCGGTTGTCGATTCCTACGAATGGCAGCGGGCTCTGCTCTGGCGGATGTCCAACGAAAGCCGCCGGAAGACGCAGCTTCTCGATGACTCGGGTGGTTGGGTCTTCGCGGCGGGCGGAGACGATGATTACCCCGTCGACGAAACCGCCGCTGAGGTAGCGGGCGACGCGGTCGGTGTCGCGCTGGGAGTCGATGACGAGACTGACCATCTGGTAGTCCGAGTGGGAAAGCACGGTGTTGGCCCCGAGCAGGATGCCGCCGATGTTCGGGTCATCCAGAAATAGCGAGTGTGGCTCGTGCACAATGAAGCCGACCGCTTCTGAGCGCTGCATGACCAGACTGCGCGCTGCGTTGTTCGGTACATAACCGACCTTCTCGATGGCGGCTTCGATGGCGATGCGGGCTGACGCCGAGACGTAGGGTTCGTCGTTTACGACCCGACTGACCGTGCCGCGGGACACGCCAGCCTCCACGGCGACGTCGTGAATCGTCGCGCGTTTGCGTCGAGACGGAATTATCACCATTTGATAACTGTAACGCTCACGAACAACCGCCGCACTTGACACGACCGCCGGCGGATACTTAGTCTGTGTACGTTCACAGAAAACCCAATGGAGAGTTTTTTTCTTGATTCTGTGTACGTTCACAGAGCCGTCAACAGTGTGTCGCCAATACGGCTTGCACGCCACAGTCAGGGAGCGCATGAACTCGCGAGCAGCCACTTTGAACGAGACGGCCACGGCCACTCCGTTCGTGCACGAGGGCATCGCCTACGGCTGTGACTACAATCCCGAGCAGTGGGGGCCCGAGACGTGGACCGACGACGTGCGCCTGATGCGCGAGGCCGGCGTTGACCTCGTCGCCATCAATATCTTTGGCTGGTCCCACCTCGAACCGCGGGCGGGCGAATACGACTTTGCCACCCTCGACACGATTATCGAGCTCTTGCACGCCAATGGCATCCGGGTCAATCTCGGCACCGGCACCTCCTCGCCGCCGCCGTGGCTGACCACGCTCCACCCCGAGATGCTTCCGGTCACCGCCGAAGGCACCACCCGCTTCCCGGGCGGCCGCCAGGCCTGGTGTCCGAGTTCGGCCGTGTTCCGTGAGCACGCGCTCGCCCTGGTGGAGAAGGTCGCCGAGCGGTACGGCCGCCACCCGGCCGTCGCCCTCTGGCACGTGTCCAACGAACTGGGCTGCCACAACGCGCTGTGCTACTGCGATGACACCGCGGCTGCGTTTCGTCTCTGGCTGCAGGCGCGCTACGGCACGATTGACGCTCTCAACGCCGCCTGGGGTACTTCGTTCTGGAGCCAGCGCTACGGCGAGTGGGCCGAGATTCTTACCCCGCGGCTCACGCTGTCCAGCCGGAACCCCGGCCAGGTGCTCGACTTCCACCGATTCAGCTCGGCCGAACTGCTCGACTACTACCGCCTCGAGGCCGCGGTGCTGCGCCGCCACTCGAACGTGGCGGTGACCACCAATTTCATGGTCACCGCGCACATCCGTAACCTCGACTACTGGTCTTGGGCCGGCGATATGGACATCATCGCCAACGACCACTACCTCGACCATCGCCTCGCCGACCCAGCCATCGAACTCGCTTTCGCCGCTGACCTCACTCGTGGGCTCGCCCAGGGGGAGCCCTGGCTGCTCATGGAACAGGCCACCGGCGCCGTCAACTGGCAGCCGCACAACCTGGCCAAGGTGCCCGGCGAGATGACTCGCAATTCCCTCGCCCACGTCGCCCGCGGTGCCGATGGCATCTGCTTCTTCCAGTGGCGCGCCTCCCTACAAGGGTCAGAGAAGTTCCACTCCGCCCTGGTACCCCACGCTGGCACCGACACCGTGCTCTGGCGCGAGGTCGTGGCCCTGGGCGCGACCCTTGATCGCCTCGTCGAGGTCGCCGGCAGCCGGGTCGTCGCGGATGCTGCGATCATCTTCAGCTGGGAGGCCTGGTGGGCCGGCGACGGAGAGTCTCGCCCCTCCCATGCGGTGCGCTATCTCGACCAGGTGCACGCCGCCTACACGGCTCTGCACCAGCTCGGCGTCACGGTCGACATCGTCTCGCCCGACGCTGATTTCTCGGCCTACCGCCTCGTTGTCGCCCCGTGCCTCTACCTGATCTCTGACGAGCAGGCCCGGAACCTGGGTTCCTATGTTGCGGCCGGCGGCCACGCCCTGATCACTTTTTTCAGCGGCATCGTCGACGAAGACGACCGGGTGCGCTCCGGTGGCTACCCTGGCGCGTTCCGCGAGCTCCTCGGAATCACTGTGGAAGAATTCTCCCCGCTGCTGCCCGGACACGTTCTCACCCTCGACTCTGGCGCCGCCGCGAGCCTGTGGAGCGAACGCCTGCGGGTGGACACCGCCGAGGTGGTGGCGAACTACCTTGACGGGCCACTACCCGGAATCCCCGCCATCACTCGCAACGGTCACGGAAGCGGGACCGCCTGGTACGTTGCGACCGCGCTGGAGCCCGGAGCATTGAGGAACCTCATGCGCACGATTGCTGAGGAAGCACGCGTTACCGCGGTTGGCCCGGAGAGCGCGGGAACCATCGAAGTCGTTCGCCGAGTGAACGCCACCGGCAGCTACCTGTTCATCATCAACCACGGTCACGATGACGTTGAGCTTCCGGCCTCCGGCCATGAACTTGTCGTCGGAGAGCCCATCGGTCGAACCGTGCGCGTGCCGGCCGGCGCCGTCCGCGTGATTAGAGAGGACCCCGCATCATGAGCGCACCTGCCGTTCCTATAACGGATGCCCCGGGCGCCGCCGCCGGGAAGGGGCCCCGCGCCGCCAAGCCGCCAGGAGCAAAGCCGCGCGTGCAGCACAAGGGAGCGATCCTCGCGTTCGTGATCCCGTTCGGTGCACTGTTCGCCCTGTTCTACCTCCTGCCGATCGGCTATGCGATCTACCAATCGCTGCTCGTGATCGAGCGCGAGGGCACTTTCGGTCAAGCGACTCAGGTCTTCGGCGGACTCACCCAGTACATCCTGGTCTTCGAGAACGGGCCCTTCTGGGAGTCGATCGGCCGGGTGCTCGCCTTCGGCATCGTGCAGGTGCCGATCATGCTCGGCCTTGCACTGCTATTCGCCCTGCTGCTGGACTCGCCGCTCGTGCGCGGAAAAAAGTTCTTTCGGCTGGCGTTCTTTGTTCCCTACGCGGTGCCCGGCGTCATCGCCGCGATCATGTGGGGCTACCTCTACTCGCCCAACCTGTCACCGTTCAGTGCCGTCACCGAGAACATCAATTTCCTCTCGGCGGACCTCGTTCTCTGGGCCATCGCCAACGTCGTCACCTGGGTCTTCGTGGGATACAACATGCTCATTATCTACTCGGCGTTGTTGGCGATCCCGGCCGAGCTCTACGAGGCCGCCCGCCTCGACGGGGCCGGGCAGCTGCGCATCGCCTGGTCGGTCAAGATCCCGCTGATCATGCCGGCGATCGTCCTGACCGCGATCTTCTCGATCATCGGCACCCTGCAGCTGCTCGCCGAACCGCAGGTGTTCCGCAGCTTCAGCTCGGCCGTGACCAGCACGTTCACTCCGAACCTGACGGTGTACTCCACCTCATCGATCCCGAACTTCAACCTGGCCGCCGCGTTCTCCGTGGTGCTGGCCCTGGCCACGTTCATCCTCTCCTTCACGTTCCTGAAGTTCACGCAGCGGAAGGAAAGCAAGTGAGCACCCTGACCCCTACCAAGCCGGCACGCGGAATCCGTTCCTTCGAGGGCAAGACGCCGCGCGCGCAGCGAGAGAGCCCGTTCGCCCGGGTCAGCGCCATGATCGTCATGGGCGTCTTCACGCTCTATTTCCTGGTGCCGATCTGGTGGCTGCTTGTCGCGGCCTCGAAGAACCGCTCCGAGTTCAATAACACGAACCCGCTCTGGTTCGCTGACTTCTCCCTGTTCGAGAACATGGCAAACCTGGTGGCCTACCGCGACGGCGTCTACCTCAAGTGGATGCTCAACAGCGCGCTGTACGCCGGTGGCGGCGCCCTCGTGGGCACGCTCATCGCCGGAATGTGCGGGTACGCACTGGCCAAGTACAACTTCCCGGGACGCGAACTGATCTTCAACGTCGTGCTCGGCGGGGTGCTCGTGCCCGCCACGGCTCTGGCACTGCCGCTGTTCCTGATCTTCAGCCAGATCAGCCTGACCAACACGTTCTGGTCGGTGTTCCTGCCCAGCCTGGTCAGCCCGTTCGGGGTCTACCTCTCCCGCATCTACGCGTCGGCCAGCGTTCCCGACGAACTGATCGAGGCCGCCCGCCTCGACGGCGCCGGCGAACTGCGCACCTTCTTCACTGTCTCGGTGCGGATGATGGTGCCGGCCCTGGTCACCGTCTTCCTCTTCCAGTTCGTCGCCATCTGGAACAATTTCTTCCTGCCGCTGATCATGCTGCGCGACGAGACCCTGTTCCCGGTCACGCTCGGCCTCTACGCCTGGAACTCGCAGGTCAACCAGATCCCCGTGCTGCGCGATTACGTTCTGATCGGCGCTCTGCTGTCGATCATCCCGCTGATCATCATCTTCCTGTTGCTCCAGCGCTTCTGGCGAAACGGCCTCAGCGCCGGTTCGGTGAAGTAGCCAGCTTCACCCCTCGCTTTCCCCCCCCAGCTGCACCACCCCCACCCCACCCCACCCCACCCCAAGAGAAAAGAAGAATAATGCAGATCAAGAAGAGAGCAGCCACCGTCGCTTTGCTCACCGCAGCCACGGTCGTGCTGGCCGGCTGCGCGTCCGGCTCGACCGCGCAGGACGGCGGCGACGCCGCAGCCTGCGCACCCTCGGACGGCAAGGTTGATCTGACCTTTACGACCTGGATCCCTGGGATCGAGGACGTCGTCAAGATCTGGAACGAGGACAACCCCGACGTTCAGGTGAAGGTGCAGACCGGCCCGAACGGCAACGGCGGCACGTACCAGAACTTCTTTAACCAGCTCAAGGCCGGCAACGCGCCTGACCTCGGCCAGATCGAATACGATGCCCTCCCCAACTTTCGCGTGCAGGACGGACTGACCAACCTCGCTTCCTGCGAGGGTATGCTCGATGCTCAGGACAACTTCGTGGATTGGACCTGGGGTCAGGTCAACTTCGGTGAAGCAGACGCCGTTTACGCGGTGCCTCAGGATGCCGGGCCCATGGCCATGTTCTACCGCGCAGATCTCTTCGCGGCCAACAACATTGCGATCCCCACCACCTGGGAAGAGTTCGCCGTTGCCGCAGAGGCCGTGCGCGCCACCGGTGGATACATCACCAACTTCTCGCAGAGCGACATCAACCAGTTCGCCGGATTCGTCTGGCAGGCCGGCGGAAGCTGGTTCGAGAACGATGGTGATAACTGGACCATCGACCTGACCAGCCCGGAGTCCGTCAAGGTTGCCGACTATTGGCAGGACCTGATCGACCGCGACCTCGTCTCGACCAACCCGCCGTGGACCGACGAGTGGAACAACGCCTACAACACCGGCTCCAACTGGACCTGGAACTCCGCAGCCTGGGGTGCGAACTCCATTGCCAGCGGCGCTCCGGACACCGCCGGCAACTGGTCCGTCGCCCTCTCACCGCAGTGGGCTTCCGGCGACAACGCCGCCGGAAACTGGGGTGGCTCGTCGACCGCGGTCTTCAAGGGCTCGAAGCACCCGTACGAGGCTGCCCAGTTCGCGCTGTGGCTGAACACCTCTGACGAGGCGCTCACGATGCTGAACGAGTCGGCCAACCTGTACCCGGCCGCCAAGAGCGGCCTGGAACTGCCGGCCCTCAAGGAAGGCGTTGAGTTCTACGGTGGCCAGCCCATCTATGACGTGTTCGCCGAGGCGTCAGCTCAGGTATCGCCCGACTTCGTCTGGGGCCCAACCATGACGCAGGTGTACAACGACACCTCGGACGGCTTCAAGGGCGCTGTCACGGGTAATGGCACCCTGACGGAGGCTCTCACGAGCGCTCAGCAGAGCACGATCAACGCTCTCGAGGCTCAGTCGATCCCGGTCAACAAGTAGCATCAGTTCTACTGTGCCCATTTCCTACCTCCGTGCCGCGGGCACCAGCCTGGTGCTGGACGCCCGCGGCACGGGGGTGCCCGTCATCGTGCACTGGGGTGCCGACCTGGGCGATTTGAGCGCCGCTATGCTGACGACGTTGGCCGACGCATCCGTGCCGGCGATCGCGCCAAGCTCGATCGACGTGCCTCTGCGGCTCACCCTGCTGCCCACCCTCGCGCAGGGGTGGAGCGCACGCCCGGGAATCAGCGGTTTCCGGCCGCGCCTGGGCAGCCCGGCCATCGACCTTAGCCTGGTCGACGTTCGGGCCGGTGAGCGCCCCGCGGGGCGCGCCGCATTGCCCGGTACCCAGACCCTGACACTCTTGCTGGCCGATGCCGCCGCCCAGATATCCGTGCGCACTGACCTTGAACTCTCGGTTCAGGGGGTGCTTCGGCTGCGCCACACCGTGACCAATACGAGTACCGCCGCCGGCGATGCAGCATTCGAACTCGGTTCGCTCGACGTCATCCTGCCAATTCCCGGTCGGGCCGGCGAACTGCTTGACTTCACCGGGCTGTGGACTCACGAGCGCCGGCCGCAACGCAGCATCCTTGGCCACGGCGTGTGGAGCCGGGAGTCCCGACACGGCCGTCCCGGGCATGACGACTCCTTTCTCATGGTGGCCGGAACACCCGGATTCGGTTTCCGTTCCGGTGAAGTGTGGTGCACCCACCTCGCCTGGAGCGGTGACAAGCGCGCCTGGGCGGAGAACAGCCCCTTGGGCTTTTCGGTGCTCGGAAGCGGTGAACTGCTGGCTCCCGGCGAGCTGGGTGTGGCCGCCGGTGAGAGTTACAGCACCCCCTGGACCGTTGCCGCATACTCGGAGGCTGGGCTCGACGGGCTGTCGGCGCGGCTGCATCCGTGGATCCGATCGTGGTCAACTATTAGGACGCCGCGCCCAGTCGTGCTGAACACGTGGGAGGCCGTCTACTTCAAGCACGACCTGCCGACTCTGGCTCGACTTGCGGATGCCGCGGCGCAGGCCGGCGTGGAACGATTCGTCCTCGACGACGGCTGGTTCACCAATCGTCGGGATGATCGCCGTGCCCTCGGCGACTGGTTCGTCGACCCCGTGACCTGGCCCCATGGCCTGCATCCTCTGATCGAACATGTGCACGCGGCCGGCCTGGATTTTGGCCTCTGGGTCGAACCAGAGATGGTGAGTCTCGATTCGGAGGTGGCCCGTGCGCACCCGGAGTGGGTGCTCGGTGGAGTCTCCGAACCCGCCGCCGGTGAAACAGCGGCGCTGACCTGGCGGTTCCAGCGCGTGCTCGACCTTGGCCATCCGGAGGCCTTTGCGTGGGTCTTGGCACGGCTCACCGCCCTGCTCACGGAGTACCCGATCGCCTACCTGAAGTGGGACCACAACCGCGATCTGCTGGCCGGTTCCGCGCACCGGCAGACGGCGGCGCTGTACCGGCTCATCGATGCGGTACGCGCGGCGCATCCGGGCGTCGAGATCGAGTCCTGTGCGTCAGGGGGAGCCCGGATCGACCTGGGTATCCTCGAGCGCGTCGACCGGGTCTGGACCAGCGATACCAACGACCCGCTCGAGCGACAGCAGATCCAGCGCTATACGGGCGTGCTCGTGCCGCCGGAATACCTCGGCGGGCATCTCGGTGCGGCCACGGCGCACACCACCGGACGCACCTCCGAGCTCAGCTTCCGACTGGCGACTGCCCTGTTCGGCAGCGCCGGCATCGAGTGGGACCTCACCAGCGCCAACGCCGAGGAGCTCGGGCAGATCGCTGAGTGGATCACGCACTATAAGCGCCTGCGCCTCCTACTGCACTCCGGCGTCGTTGTGCGGGCCGACCCCAGCGACCCGGCTCTCGAATTGCACGGCGTCGTCTCGCCCGACCAGAACACGGCCCTCTTCGCCCAGGTGGCCCTCACCGCCCCGCGTTCGGCGCTGCCCGAACGGATGCGGTTTCCCGGGCTCGCGCCAGAGCGGCGCTACCGAGTGTCGCCTCTGCTGCTCGGAAGCGCCCCGCGCGCAATTCAGGATGCACCGCCGGCATGGAATGCCGCGGGTGGAGGCTCAAGCGCCGCTTCACCGACCGTCGACGACGCTGCCAGTGGCAGTGTCGGAGGTTCGGTAACGCTGACCGGAGCGGTGCTCGCCCGCGTCGGGCTGACCGCGCCGCTGCTTGCCCCGGAGCAGGCCGCACTCTTCGCGGTCGACGCGGTCGACTGAGCGATTCTGCCTGTGCCTGGTGTTACGCGGCTTCGAGCTCGCGCACCTGCTGCAGCCAGACGTCGAACAGGTCGCTGTCGAAGTCGTCGACGCTCTTGAGCTTGTACTCGCTCATTTCGGCCGACCCGCTCGCGTTGAGCTTGCCCGAGTCATCGGTGATGGCCTGTCCTCGCCAGAACAACACGGTGACGAAGGTGGGGTACGCCTTGAATCCGGCGACCGGTAGGTCATCGTCGAGCCAGACCGGATGTCCGTGCCACAGTTCCGTCGAGGTCTCCGGCAGGGCCAGGTCGAACTTGTCCCGGAGCAGGCCGACGACGGTCGCGAGCGGCTCGGCCGGCACGGCCACGTACTCGGCGATGGTCGTCGGCTTGGCAGCGGCTGCGACAGTGGCGATAGCCGGGGCGTCGACGTGGAATTCGGTGGGGGCGGAAGTGAGCGTGGATGTCAGGTGAATAGCCTCTTTCGATGCTGGAGTTCAGGCCCGGCGAGGTGCCGGACAGGTTCGTTACTGCTTCCACACTCTCACGGAATTCGCGTTCGAGGCTGGGCAGACACTCAGGAACAGCGCTTCCAGGCACAGGAAAAAGCGCCGCCCGCCGACCGGATGGTCGACGGGCGGCGCCCGATGAAACTACAGGTTCTAGGCCGCCGGACCACCGGCAACGGCGAGGATGTCAATGACGAACACCAGGGTGTCGGTACCGGAGATGCCCTGGGTACCCTCCTCGCCATAGCCGAATTCCGGCGGAATCACGGCCAGGACCTGGGAACCGACGGTCTGACCGACCAGAGCTTCGGTGAAGCCGGCGATCACGCCGTTGGTCGGGAACAGGCTGTAGTCGGCCCGGCCCCAGGAGGAATCGAAGGTTTCGCCGGTGGCCCAGAGGGCACCGGTGTAGGCGACGGCCACGCTCGCGCCATCGGTCACGACTTCTCCGTCACCGGTCTTCAGGTTCGTGATCTTCAGGTCGGTGGGAGCGTCGGTGGCGGGGATGGTGATGGTCGGTGCGCCGTCATCGGCGAGGGCCACGGTGGGGAAGCCGTCTTCGACGGGCTGGTCCTCGCCGGAGGCCTGGGTCGGGACATCCTCGATCACGCTGATGACGTCCATCACGAAGATGACCGGCTCGCCGGCGGCGACGCCGGTCGTGCCCTGGTCGGCGAAGGCATCCGCTGCCGGGCTCACGGTGACAATGCGTTCACCCTCGACAGCGCAATTGGCTGAACGCACCAGGCCCGGCAGAAAGCTCGTGTCATTGATCGGAATCACGAGGCTGGCACCGTCGGTGTTGTAGGTCGTCGGCTGAATGACCTCTTCGGTCTTGGCGTTGTACAGGGTGATCGCCACCTCGACGATCGAGTCCGTCTTGGCGGTGTCGGTTCCGGTGCCCTTGATGGCGACCGTGCGCTGCGAAGCCGTCGGCTCCAGTGGTGCATCGATCGAGATGTCGAGCGGAGCGCCGAAGTCACCGGTGACCTTCACGCTATCGGAGAGTTTGCCCGACTCGGTGCAGTCGGCCGAGGGGGAGCTGGCGGCAGCGGCATCCGTTGTTTTGGTCGTGTCGCTGCTTCCGCAGGCGGTGAGCGCGAGCGTCAGGCCCACAATGGTCAGCAGGGCGGGGATTTTCGACACGGGGCCTCTTTCGAGAACGTAGCAAGTTGGCAGGCAATTGTTCGGTTGGCGCGAACGGCCAAGTGCCTACTCTGCCACGCCTCGCCTAGGAGCGGGCTGAATGGCGCGCGGTTGCGCGATTCAGTCGTCGAGACCGCGCGCGATCAGCGCCTCGCCGAGAGCATCCGCTGCATAAAGTGAGCGCACCACCACCGGTACTGCGATCGACATGAGCGACCACTGCGTACCGCGCGCGGTGCGCGCCTCGAGTACCTCCCGCACGATGTCACTGACCAGCGGAATACAGCGAATGGTGAGGGCCACGAGCAGTCCTACCCTGTCGGGGTCAATGAACCGTCGAAAAGGGCGCAGCAGCGTCTGGAACGCTTCGAGCACCGCCGTGACCGTTGTGGTCATGGTGAACAGGGCGGCGAGGGCGACGGCAACCAGCAACCGGCCAGCCATGAGGGCAGCGACGAGCCAGCCGGAGAGCAGCCCCTGGATGGGCACGGCGATTAGCAAAATGAACAGAATCGGCATGATCTGCCCCGCGGCGGCTCGCACCGGAACGTGGGCGATCACAAACAGGAGCACGACCCCGGCCACGGCGCCGCCGATAAGGCGGAGGTCGGGCGAGGTTCCGATCACGACGACACAGAGCGAGAGCAGAAACAGCTTGAGCAGCGTCGGCGCGCGGTGAATGAACGAGCTGCCGGGGCTGTACAGCCCGATCATGCGAGCAGGGCGCGATAGGCCGCGAGCGACCGTTCCGGCGTGCCGTCGGCCACGACTTCGCCCTCCTCGATCACGATCACCCGGTCGAATTCTTCGACCAGGTGCAGGTGATGGGTGACCACGATGACCTGCTGGGGGAGCGTCTGCAACAGTTCGCTGATGCGCCGCACATTGCGGGCGTCGAGCAGAGTGGTCGGTTCATCGGCGATAATCGTCGCCGGCTCGGCGACCAGCACGGCGGCGAGAGCCAACAGCTGTTTCTGCCCGCCGGACAGGCGATGCGCCGGATGATCGGCGTGCTCGCTCAGCCCGAACTGAGCGAGCGCGGCCGTCGTGCGCTCGTCGATCTGCCGCTTGTCGAGGCCGCGGCGTCGCAGCGTGAAGGCGACGTCTTCTCGTACCGTGGGCATCACGATCTGGTTGTCGGGGTTGGTGAAGATGAACCCGATCTTGCGCCGCACGTCGCGGGCGTGCCGGCCCACAGTCTGCCCGTCGACTGTCACGGTGCCGATCTGCGGGGTGATGAGCCCGTTGATCAGGCGCACCAGGGTGGACTTGCCCGAGCCGTTCGCGCCGACGATACCGATGCGCTGCTCGGTCAGGTGCAGGTTCACATCACGCAGCACAGAGCGGGCGCCGAACGCATGCGAAACCTGCTCGAAGCGGATGCTGCTCACGCGCGGCCCTGGTGCCCCAACGGCCGCGCGATCAGGCCGGGGTAGGCCTTGTGTACCTGGCGGGCGACCAGCACAGTCACGATGACCTTGATCAGGTCGCCGGGCAGGAAGGCGACGTTCAGGCTGATCGCAGTCCAGAGCGGCAGCCCGAGATTGATGGCCATGACCGGAATGCCCAGGAGATAGACCGCGACGATGCCGCCGAGAATGGTGGCACCGAGGGCCGGCCAGAACGGGTACTTCGGCAGCAGCCGGGCGGTGAGATAGCCGGTGACGAAAGCACCGAGCAGCCAGCCGTACAGGTAGCCGGCAGCCGGGCTGACGGTGAACACGCCGATTCCACCGCGGGCGCCGGCGAGTAGGGGCAGCCCGACCGCGGTCAGCACGAGGAACAACAGCACGGCGAGGGTTCCCTTGCGCGGGCCGAGAATGGCGCCGGCGAGCATCACGCCGAGGGTCTGCATCGTGATCGGCACGGGGCCGATATTGAGCGGTCCCGGCAGGCCGAGCGCGGCGATGAGGGCGGCGAAAATAGCGATCTGGGCAAGATCACGGGCGGGCAGAATGCGACGAGCCGGAGCGCTCGAGCGGATGGTGTCGGTCATGTTTTCAATTTAGATTTCGGCAGGTACCCGGCGCTGAAGAATACCTACAACAAAAAGCGTCGAACTGTAGAGGTTGTGATTTCTTCCGTCGGCCCGTCAGCCCGCCAGCATTCGGGTGGGGGAGGCCAGGCCGGCGACGATCGCATCCGCTGCCCGAACCAGGGCCAGGTGGGAGAGCGCCTGCGGCGTGTTTCCGGCCTGATGCCCGCCTGCCACGTCGTACTCCTCGGAGAGCAGGCCGACATCGTTCACGAAGCCGAGCAGGCGGTTCATCAGCGTGTTGGCATCGTCGATGCGACCGGAGGTGGCGTACTGCTCGACCAGCCAGAACGAGCAGGCCAGAAACGGATGCTCACCCGGCGGCAATCCGTCCACCCCGGCGGCCGTGCGGTAGCGCAGGAGCAGGCCATCGCGGCAGAGGTCCTCCTCGATCGCGGCCACGGTGCCGAGCATGCGCGGATCGGTGGGGGCGCAGAAGCCGACCTGCGGGAGGACGAGGAGGGAGGCATCCACTTCGGTACTGCCGTAGTACTGCACGTAGCTGCCGAGGTTTTCGTTGAAACCGCGGGTTTCGATGTCGGCGCGCACCTCGTCGCGCAGCGTCTTCCAACGTTCGAGCGGGCCGTCGAGGCCGCACTCCTGGATGCCGCGCACGGCACGGTCGAAGGCGGCCCAGACCATGACGCGGGAGTGCGTGAATTCGCGGGCCTGCCCGCGCACCTCCCAGATGCCCTGGTCGGCCCGGCGCCAGTTCTTCTCGAGAAAGCTCATCAGTGCGCGCTGCAGCGGCCAGGAGAACTCGGTTTCGCGCACCCCGGCAGCGCGTGCGGCGTGCAGGGCGACCATGACCTCGCCGATGACGTCGGACTGGAACTGGTTGACCGCGTCGTTGCCGACCCGCACGGGGGAGGAGCCGTTGTAGCCGGGCAGGCTGCTCAGCTCGCGTTCGGGGAGGTAGCGCTCGCCGGAGAGCCCATACATGATCTGCACGTCGCTCGAATCCCCGGCAATGGCGCGCAGCAGCCAGGCCCGCCAGTCGCCGGCTTCCACCTCGTAGCCGTGGCTGAGCAGGACCTCGAGCGTGAGTGAGGCGTCCCGCAGCCAGACGTAGCGGTAATCCCAGTTGCGGGTGCCTCCGGTCTGCTCGGGGAGTGACGTGGTCGCTGCGGCCACGATGCCGCCGGTTCGTTCGTGCGTCAGGGCGCGCAGCACCAGCAGCGAACGCACCACCTGGGCGCGCAGGGGGCCTTCGTGGCTGCAACGGGATGCCCAGCTCTGCCACCAGGCGCGGGTCGAGCGGTAGGCCGCATCGATGTCGATGGCCGGTGGAATCTCCCGGTGCGAGCGATACCAGGTCATTTGGGCATCGACGGTTTCGCCGGCGATGACATCGAAGTGCGATTCGTGCCGGTGGTCTGACGCGCGGAGCGCCGGGCCGCGCACGACGATGGCGTCGGGTCCGGCGATCGCGACCAGGCCGCGCACCGACTCGCCCTTCAGCTGGCGCACCCACGGAATCGTCGTCGCATAGCCAAAGCGGATGCGCAGATCCTGCGTCATCGCCATCGTGCCGGTGATGCCGCGCACCCGGCGCACCAGGTCGGCCCGGCCATCACCGTGCGGCATGAAGTCGAGCACCTCGACCTGCCCGGTGCTGGTGGTCCACAGTGTCGATAGCACGAAGGTGTCGCCATCATAGCGGCGGGTGGCGATGGCGTTTGGGTCGGCGGGCGCGAGCAGCCAGCGGCCATGGTTTTCATCGCCGAGCAGCGCACCGAACATGGAGGCGGAGTCGTAGCGGGGCAGGCAGAGCCAGTCGATGCTGCCATTGAGTCCGACCAGTGCCGCCGAGTGGCAGTCGCTGATCAGTGCGTAGTCCTCGATGGGGAGTGCCATCAGGCCATCCTGTCAGCAGGAGGGTGAGAGTGCGCTGACGATCTGCTTAGGCTACGAGGCGAGCGGAGGCGAGGGTGGCCGACGCCTTGTCGATCCAGGCAGCGGATGCTGCGGCGAGGTCGTCGTCCGCGCTGGCCACGGTTGCAATAGGGGCCGTGTTGATCAGCTTGGTGTGGATCGGGGCTGCGTCGATTGGCTGCCCGGTGATCGGGACGGGTTCGTTCCAGGTGACAATCGGGGCCGGGATCCAGGACAACGCCGTCGGTTCACCGCTGCTTTCGCCGCGCAGCGTCGCCTGCTCGGTGAGGATGGTCTCGGTCAGTTCGACCGCGATCTCCCGGGCCTTGAGCCCGTGAAAAATGACGTCAGTATCGCCGGGGGTCCGGGGCGAGAGCGTCCAGGCACCGGTTTCGCCGATCAGCTCGCCGAGCTTGTCGTGCAGCAGCTCAAAAATCTGTTCGTCGCCAAGGACTGGAGCTGCGGCCACGCTCATCGCCGCGCTCGCGGCCAAACGTCGGCGTCGACGACCAAACATGACGAGCCCCTTTCAGATGCAGCCGACAATCAGTTGCTACCTCCAGTTTCGGTCACCAAACCGCGACTCGCCGGACGGCGCGCCGACCAGCAGCCGAACTCAGCTGTCGATTTCGCGTTTATTGGCGTCTTCGATGACCGTGCCGATGGCCACAGCGGCGCTCAGTGCCCACCCCAGCCACAACATCACCAGACGCCAGTCGCGCGGTCCGTGCCTGGTGGCCTGCACGGTGTTCCATCCGCCGGCGATGACGCCGATCATGGCACTGCTGAATATGAACTTTCGCATGTGAACCTCCGGCCTAAGGTTACCCGGAGCCTCCCCGGCCGGGGCAAACCCGAATAGGCTGAGAAAAACCCCTGAACTGACCGATCGGACAGGATCTGACCGATCGGTCAACTAGCCTGTGGTCGTGCCCATTCTTCCTGCGACATCCGCTGCACCGCCGGCCGGCGGCATCCGCTCACAAACCGGCGCCGACCTGCGCCAGGTCGCGCTGACCCAGTTCGCCTCGGTGGGATTCGCGGCAACCTCGCTGCAGAATATTGCCGACATCGCGGGCTTCTCCAAATCCAGCGTGCTCTACCACTTCGCCTCCAAGGAGGTGCTGCTCGAGCAGGTGCTCACGCCGGCCATCGACCAGCTCGAGGTTGTTCTCGACCGCTTCGTGACCGCGCCCGAGAGCATTGCCACCCGTGAGCGGTTCGTCGACGACTTCATCGACTTTCTGCTCGAGTTTCGGCTGGAACTGCACACCTTCATCAACCAGGCCCAGTCGCTGCGCGGCATCGCCATCATCGACCGGGCCGGACTGCTCATCGTTCGTCTCGCCGCGAGTATCTGCCACGACGACGCGAGCAATGAAGACCGCCTGCGGTTCGGCTTCGCCCTCGGCGGTGCCGCCTACTCGCTCGTGGCCGGCATGACCTTTCTGGGCGAGGCCACCCTGCCCGACGACGACCTGCGTCCGGCGCTGCGCACCGTGATGACCGAACTGCTCGCCCCCGTCTCCGTACACCCGCGCCCCGCTCACTCCTGAATTTCTGCGCCGTCCGAAAGTAGTTTTCATGGCAACCGTTCTGTATCGTCTCGGCCACTTCGCCTACCGGCGGGCCTGGCTCGTCATCGGCATCTGGGTGCTGCTGCTCGCCGGCATCTTCGGCGGCGGCGTGGCCCTCAACGGCCAGACGCAGGAGTCCTACGCAATCCCCGGCACCGAGTCGCAGGATGCCATCGACTCGCTCGCCGCGGTGTTCCCCTCGGCGGCCGGCGCGCAGGTGCAGGTCGTTTATCACGTGCCGAGCGGGGCATCCATTGATGATGCGCCGTACCGGGCCGCCATCGAAAGCATGGCCACAGAGATCGGCGCCATCGACGGCGTCGACACCGTGATCACCCCGTTCAGCGACTACGCAGCGGATGCCGTCTCGAGCGACTCCGAGACCGCCTTCAGTCAGGTGGCGCTCACTGGGCAATCCACCGACGTTTCTACGGACACCCTCGACGCCCTCGTGGCCACTCGGTCGATCGGGGAGGACGCCGGCTTGCAGGTCGCGTTCGGCGGCCAGGTCTTTCAGGACAACACCTTCGGTATCACCGTCACCGAGGTGCTCGGCGTGCTCTTCGCCGGCGTCGTGCTGCTCATCACCTTCGGTTCCCTGCTCGCCGCCGGCATGCCGCTGCTCATGGCCATGATCGGCGTCGGCGTCGCGATCGGCGGCATCACCGCGGTGAGCGCCTTCGTCTCGGTCTCGAGCACCGCTCCCATGCTCGCGCTCATGCTCGGGCTCGCGGTGGGCATCGACTACTCGCTGTTCATTTTGTCGCGGCATCGATCCCAGCTGGCTACCGGCATGAAACCGCACGAATCGGCCGCGACGGCCGTCGCCACCGCCGGTGGCGCCGTGGTCTTTGCCGGCATTACTGTGATCATCGCCCTGCTCGGACTACTCGTGGTCGGCATCCCCTTCTTGAGCGTGATGGGACTCGGCGCCGCATTCGCCGTGCTGGTCTCGATCGGCGTGGCCGTGACCCTGCTGCCCGCCGTGCTCGGCGTGGTCAAGGGCAAACTCATCCCCAAGGTCGGCGGACGGGCCCACCGCCGGGCGACCACCCCCGACGATGGAAGACCGACCCTGGGCCGGCGCTGGGTCGGACTGGTACTCAAAGCCCCGATCGTCGCCGTCATCGTGGTGGTCGGCGTGCTGGGAACCCTCGCCATTCCCGCACTCAGCCTCGACCTCAACCTGCCGGACGGCGGCTCCGAACCGGCCGGCTCCACCCAGCGGGAGGCCTACCAGCTCATCAACGACGGCTTCGGCCCCGGCTACAACGGCCCGCTCATCGTCGTCGTCGACATCACCCAGACCACCGACATCTTCGGCGACCTCGACACCATCGGCGCCCAGATTCGCGACCTGCCGGGCGTCGCCTACGTGGGCACGGGTACCCCAAACCCCACCGTCGACACGGCCATCATTCAGGTGATGCCCGACAGCGCACCGGATGCCGCGGCCACGAAAGACCTCGTGCAAATGATTCGAGACCTCGGCCCGGGCATCACCGCGAGCCTCGGCACCCCGATCGCCGTCACCGGCGCGACTGCCGTCGGCATAGACATCTCCAACCGGCTGACCGACGCGCTCATTCCCTTCGCGCTCATCGTGGTTGGGCTCTCGATCATTCTGCTCATGATGGTGTTTCGCTCCGTCTTCGTGCCGATCAAGGCCGCGCTCGGCTTTTTACTGTCGGTGTTCGCCGCCATCGGCGCCACCGTGGCGATCTTTCAGTGGGGCTGGTTTCCCGACCTGTTCGGCGTAGAAAACCCCGGCCCCATCCTCAGCTTTCTGCCAATTCTGCTCATGGCGGTCTTGTTCGGCCTCGCGATGGACTACGAGGTGTTCCTCGTCTCGGGAATGCGCGAGGAATTCGTGCGCACCGGCAACGCCCGGCAATCGATCATCCACGGCTTCGCCCATGCCGGCCGGGTTGTCACCGCCGCGGCCCTGATTATGTTCTTCGTCTTCTTCGCGTTCGTCCCCGACGGCACCGGCGCCATTAAAGGCATCGCCTTCGCTCTGGCTATCGGTGTCATGCTCGACGCCTTCCTGGTGCGCATGACGCTCGTTCCGGCCGCGATGGCACTCGCCGGAAACGCCGCCTGGTGGCTGCCACGCTGGCTCGGGCGGCTGCTGCCGAACGTCGACATCGAGGGGGACGGACTGCGCCAGCACCTGCACGACAGCGCGTGGGCGGCGGAGCAGACCGATGCGATCACGGCCGATGAAGTCGTCTTCGGCCTCGAGACCGCGCCGATCGGTCCGCTCAGCCTGAGTATTCCGGCTGGTTCGCTCGTGTGGCTCACCGGCACGGCCGGCCACCGCCGGGTCGTCGCGGCCACCCTGGCCGGGCGACTCGATCCGGTCCGCGGACGACTGCAGGTGCTCGGCTACCCGCTGCCATCCGACCGGCAGCAGGCCCTGCGCCGGGTTGCCCTCGCCGATATCGGTGAGCATCGGGACACCGAGATCACCGTCGGAGAACTGCTCGCCGAACGGCTGCGGCTCACCCTGCCCTGGTACCGGACCGCCTCGGTCGCCAGCCGTCGCGCCGACTGGATCAGCAGTATCAACCGGGCCCTGGGTGCCGGTCAGCCGGTGACGGCCGCCACGACGATTTCGGCGCTACCGGCCCACGGCCGGGCGACCGTCCTGGTCGCGGCGGCGCTCACCGAACGCCCCGGTGTGGTCTTCGTCGACCTCGGCGAGGGCCTCCCCGAGCCTTTCCTGGGCCGGGACCTGGCGACGGTACTGGCCATGCTGGCACCCCCGACAACCACACTGGTGCTCGGCGCTGCACGCTTCGACATCGATGGCCCGGAATCGGCGCACGATCGACCGTGGCAGCAGATCGATCTCGACGCGCCAGTTGACGACGACCTGATGATGGATTCCCTCGATGGAAAGGCCCTGCAGCGATGAGCACCGCACTCGACAAACTGTTCAGCCGTACCCCGCGGCAGCGGCGGCTGACCGTCGCCGCTCTCGTGGCCGTCGTGGTCGCCGTGCCGCTCGCCGTGGCCGGACTGTTCACGGTGGCTCTCGTTTCGGCCGATGACCGGGTCGACACCATTCCCGCGATCGTCGTGAACAACGACGAATTCGTCACGACCACCCTGCCGGACGGCACCGAACAACAGGTTCTAGCCGGTCGATTGCTCGTGACCGAACTGACCGCGCCCAGCGCCAGCGATGCCAGCACGGCCGGATTCGACTGGACCATCTCCAACACGGCCGACGCGCAAGCGGCGCTCGCCGCCGGAGACGCCTACGCGATTCTGACCATCCCCAGCGATTTCTCCGCCTCGATCACCTCGCTCTCGGGCAGCACCCCGGTGCAGGCAGACCTCGATATTCGCACCGATGACGCCCATTCCTACCTCGCCGGCTCGCTGGCCCAATCGGTCGGCTCGGCCATGACGGGCGCCTTCGGCCAGGCGATCACCGCGCAGTATCTCGAAGGCCTGTACACGAATCTCGCCCTGCTTGGCTCGTCCCTCACCGATGCCGCCGACGGCGCGGCCGCGCTCTCCACCGGGGTGAGTGGGGTCAAGGCCGGCCTCGATTCCCTTGCGGCCGGCACGGCGACCGCCGCTACCGGGGCGGCATCCGCTGCCAGCGGAGCGACGAGTTATGCCTCGGGCGTGGCCTCCTATACCGACGGCGTCACCGGGCTGAGCGCGGGGCTGACCGAGCTGAAGTCCGGCGCCGGCGCGCTGGCTCCGCTCGAAACCGGGCTCCCGGCCTACGCTTCGGGAGTGCAGGGAACGGCGGCAGCGTTCACGGCCCTCAACGCGCAGATGCAGGCCGACCCGAACGTCGCAGCCTACGCCGGCGCGCTCGCGCAAATTCAGGGCGGCCTCACCACACTCGGCGCCCAGAGCCCGGGCATCGGGGCAGCCGGCACCGGAATTGGGTCGGTGCTGGACGGCATCTCGTCGAGTGCGAACGGTGCGCTTACGCTCGCGGCCGGCGGCCCAGCCTTGTCAAGCGGCGCAAGCGATCTCGCGACCGGTGTGCAGGGAATTTCCGCGGGGCTCGGTACCCTCGCTTCCGGCACCGAGTCGGCCCAGGCCGGGACGCACGCACTGGAAGCCGGGGCCGCCGAGCTCGCGACCGGGCTGGCGGACGGCGCGGCGGGGGCATCCGTTTTCACCGATACCGATGCTGCGACCACCGCCGCGGTCGTCTCCGAGCCGGTCAGTGTCACGACCGAGCGCGACCACGCGATCGACTCGGCCGGCCCGATTATCGGCATGATTTTCGTGCCGGTCGGCCTGTGGATCGGAGCTCTCGTCGTCTTTCTGCTGTTCAAACCGCTCACAGCATCCGCCCTGGCTTCGACGACGAGCACCGGCCGGTTGCTGCGTCGCGGCCTCGGCCGGGCCTTCGCCATCGTTGCCGGCCAGGCCGTTCTGGTCACCGTGCTGCTGCATACCGCCCTCGATGTGGCGTGGACGCTGCTGCCGGCCACCCTCGGCTTCGCCCTGCTGTTGGCCTTCGTGTTCGTGGCCGTGCAGCACTGGCTGAGCGTCGCGTTCGGTCGGGTCGGCATCGTCATCTCGCTCGTGCTGCTCGCCCTGCAACTCGCCGCGGCGAGTGGGCTGTACCCGATCGAACTCGTTGCCGCCCCGTTCCAGGCGTTGAGCCCCTTTCTGCCGCTGACCTGGGCCGTGAACGGCCTGCAGGCGATTGTCAGTGAAAGCGGGGGAGCGGATATTGCCGCCGCCGCCGCAATACTGCTCCTGTTCGCGATCGGTAGCGTGCTGCTCTCGTTCTGGAGTGTGGCCCGGGCGCGCGGAGCCCGCTCGTTCGGGCTGGGGCTGGCCAGGGCGTAGGGCGCGGTGCCCCCCATGAGATTGGGGGCGACTGGTATCCTTGGGAGGGCAACACAGGCGTGCACCGCGGGTGTGCCCGGAACGGATGATCCATTACTTATTCAGCCGACTCCACGCGGTTCGACCGAGACCAGACCGCACTCGACGATTCGGGGGCTGACGCTGCGCCCGATGACACCGCAACCGGTGCCTACACGCTCGTCGTCGTCTCCAACCGGCTGCCGGTCGATTTCGAGGAAGGCGACGACGGTGCCGCCACCTGGCGCACTTCACCCGGCGGCCTGGTCACCGCACTCGAACCGCTCATGCGTGCGTCAAACGGCGCCTGGGTCGGCTGGCCCGGCGTCGCTGATCGCTCCTTTGCGCCGTTCGATAATGACGGCATCTCGCTCGTGCCCGTGCGGCTCAACGAAGAAGACATTGAGGACTACTACGAGGGCTTCTCCAACGACACCCTCTGGCCGCTCTACCACGACGTTATTGCGCCGCCGAGCTATCACCGCGAAACCTGGGACGCCTACGTCAGGGTGAACCGTCGATTCGCTGCAGCCGCAGCAGCGGTCGCCGCCCCCGGAGCCACGGTCTGGGTGCACGACTACCAGCTGCAGCTTGTTCCGCGCCTGCTGCGGGAGGCCCGCCCCGACCTCGTCATCGGCTTCTTCAATCACATTCCATTTCCGCCATATGGCATTTATGCGCAGCTGCCCTGGCGTAAACAGATTCTGCACGGCCTGCTCGGCGCCGACGTTATCGGCTTTCAACGGGTAGCGGATGCCGGCAATTTCTCCCAAGCGGTGCGTCGCCTCTATGGCTATGCCACCCGCGGCGTCGTTATCGACGTGCCCACCGGCGACAACGGGCAGACCGGCCAGAGCGGGCAGACTGGAGAGACTCGTCGTGTCATCGCCAAGCACTTTCCCATCTCGATCGACGCGGCCGCCTACGAAGAACTGGCCAGACGCCCCGATATCCAGGCCCGCGCACGTCAGATTCGGGAGGACCTCGGCAACCCGAAAACGCTCATGCTGGGCGTCGACCGGCTCGACTACACCAAGGGCATCGGCCACCGCATCAAGGCCTTCGGGGAACTGCTCGCCGACGGACGCCTGAGTGTCGAAGACGTCACCCTGGTGCAGATCGCGAGCCCGTCCCGCGAACGGGTCAGCACCTATATGGCCCTGCGCGACGAGATTGAACTCGCCGTCGGTCGACTCAACGGTGACTTCTCCACGATCAGCCACACCGCCATCAGCTATCACCACCACAGCTACCCGCGTGAAGAAATGGTCGCGATGTATCTCGCCGCTGACGTCATGCTCGTCACCGCGCTGCGTGATGGCATGAACCTCGTCGCCAAGGAATACGTGGCCGTGCGCTTCGATGCCGACGGGGTGCTCGTGCTGAGCGAGTTCGCCGGCGCCGCCGATGAACTCAAACAGGCCATCCTGATCAATCCGCACGACATCGACGGCACCAAGGACGCCATCGTGCGCGCGGTCGAGATGCCCCGGCGGGAACGCGCCAGGCGTATGCGATCGCTGCGCCGCAAGGTCGCGGAGAACGATGTTGCCGCCTGGTCGGCCTCGTTCCTGCGGGCCCTCACCGGCGGCGCTGCCGTGGCGGCCGGAATCCCCGACGATCTCGACCTGGCCTTGCAGAATCTTGCCGGTGCCGAGAACGTGCTCATCGCCCTCGACTTCGACGGAACGCTGGCCCCGCACGTTGACCACCCCGAAGACGCCCGTGCAATCACCGGCACCCGGGAAGCCATTCAAGCCCTGCTCGACCTGCCCGGGGTGCGCGTAGCCTTCGTCTCTGGGCGCGCCCTGGTAAGTCTGCAGCACGTTGCCCAGCCGCAGAGTTCGGTGTTGCTCACCGGCTCGCACGGCATCGAGGTTCAGCTGGACACCCCCGAGATTGAACTCAACCTGGTCTCCTCCGAGCTCGAACAGCTCGACACCCTTGCCCGGGTGCTCACCAGCATCTCCGGATCGATTGCCGGGACCACCATCGAGCGCAAGCCCGCCGGTCTGGCCCTGCACACCCGGCTCGCGACCGAGAAAGACGGCCAAACTGCTCAGCGCGAGGCAAGGGAACAGCTCACCGATCAGCTGCCCGGACTTACCGTTCGCGAAGGTAAGAACGTGCTGGAATTCTCGGTACGCTCCAGCACCAAGGGCGATGCCCTCGAGAAGCTGCGCGAGTACAGTGGGGCCGACCGGGTGTTCTACGCCGGCGACGATGTGACCGATGAAGACGCCTTCGCGGCATTGCGTGACGACGATCTCGGCCTCAAGGTCGGCCAGGGCGCGACCCTCGCCGGCTACCGGGTGCGCAGCCCCAAGGAAGTCACTCAGGTCCTCGTGCGCATCGCCGCACTCCGTGCTGGCCTTGCGCTATGAGGCCCCATTGAAAATAGAGGGCGCCCTGAGGTTCTAGACTCGGAGGCATGTCTGAGATCGATGTGAAACCCCGTAGCCGCGCCGTCACGGATGGAATCGAGGCCACCACATCGCGTGGAATGCTTCGCGCCGTCGGCATGGGCGACGCCGACTGGGACAAGCCCCAGATCGGCATTGCGAGTTCGTGGAACGAGATCACGCCGTGCAACCTCTCGCTCGACCGCCTCGCCCAGGCCGCCAAAGAAGGCGTGCACTCCGGTGGCGGCTACCCGCTGCAGTTCGGCACCATCTCGGTCAGCGACGGTATTTCGATGGGCCACGAGGGCATGCACTTCTCCCTCGTCTCGCGTGAGGTCATCGCTGACTCGGTCGAGGTCGTCATGCAGGCCGAACGTCTCGACGGCAGCGTGCTGCTGGCCGGTTGCGACAAATCCCTGCCCGGCATGCTCATGGCCGCCGCCCGCCTCGACCTCGCCAGCGTGTTCCTCTACGCCGGATCGATCGCCCCGGGCTGGGTCAAACTTTCCGACGGCACCGAAAAAGACATCACCATCATCGACGCGTTCGAGGCCGTCGGCGCGGTCAAGGCCGGCCGCATGAGTGAAGCGGATGCGAAGCGCATCGAGTGCGCGTTCGCTCCGGGCGAGGGCGCCTGCGGCGGTATGTACACCGCGAACACCATGGCCAGTGTCGCGGAAGCCCTCGGAATGAGTCTGCCCGGCTCGGCGAGCCCGGCATCCGCTGACCGTCGCCGTGACTATTTCGCCCACCGCTCGGGCGAGGCCGTGGTCAACATGCTGCGCCTCGGTATCACCGCCCGCGACATCCTCACCCGCAAGGCATTCGAGAACGCCATCGCCGTGGCCATGGCCTTCGGCGGCTCCACCAACGTCGTGCTGCACCTGCTCGCCATCGCCCGCGAGGCCGAGGTCGAGCTGACCCTCGACGACTTCAACCGCATCGGCGACAAGGTTCCGCACATCGGCGACCTCAAGCCGTTCGGCAAGTACGTCATGAACGACGTGGACCGCCAGGGCGGCGTGCCCGTCGTCATGCGCGCGCTGCTCGAAGCCGGCCTGATCCACGGCGACGCCCTCACCGTGACCGGCAAGACCGTCGCCGAGAACCTTGCCGAGATCGACCCACCCGACCTCGACGGCGAGGTGCTGCGCACCCTGGACAACCCGATCCACAAGAGCGGTGGCATCACCATCCTCAAGGGCAGCTTCGCGCCCGAAGGTGCTGTGGTGAAGACCGCCGGCTTCGACGCCGCCGTCTTCGAAGGCCCCGCCCGGGTGTTCGAGCGAGAGCGCGCAGCGATGGACGCCCTGACCGAGGGGAAAATCTACAAGGGTGACGTCGTCATCATCCGCTACGAAGGCCCGAAGGGCGGGCCGGGAATGCGCGAGATGCTCTCGATCACCGCCGCCATCAAGGGCGCTGGGCTCGGCTCCGATGTACTACTATTAACGGACGGTCGATTCTCAGGCGGCACAACCGGACTGTGCATCGGCCACATAGCACCCGAAGCGGTGGACGCAGGTCCAATCGCCTTCGTGCGCGATGGTGATCTGATACGGGTCGATATCGCAGCTCGCACGCTTGACCTACTGGTCGCACCTGCTGAGCTGGCCGCCCGGCAAGTCGGCTGGGCACCTCTTCCCCCGCGCTATACCCGGGGCGTGCTGGCAAAGTACGCAAAGCTCGTGCATTCCGCCGCCGAAGGCGCCATCACCGGCTGACGCTGCGCACCGGCTCACCGGCACACCCCGTGGGGACACGCTGATAGATGTCGCAAGACCGATTTCAAAGTAGGGATTCTACGATCATGACCACGGAAACCACGCCTGTGCCCTCGGCCCCCGCGTCCGCGGAGCCGGAAATGCTCACCGGTTCGGGGGCGATCATTCGCACCCTGGAGCTGCTCGGTGTTACCGACGTTTTCGGTATCCCCGGCGGCGCCGTCATCCCGCTGTACGACGAGCTGATGACGCAAACCAAGATCCGCCACATTCTGGTGCGCCACGAACAGGGTGCCGGTCATGCCGCCGAGGGTTATGCCTCCGCAACCGGCCGAGTCGGCGTGGCGATCGCCACGAGCGGACCGGGTGCCACCAACCTGGTCACGGCCATTGCAGACGCCTACATGGACTCGGTCCCGCTGCTCGCGATCACCGGCCAGGTCTTCTCGACGTCCATGGGAACGGATGCCTTCCAGGAGGCCGACATCATCGGCATCACGATGCCGATCACCAAGCACTCCTTCCTGGCTCGCCGGGCAGAGGAGATTCCGGCGGCCATCGCCTCGGCGTACCACATCGCCTCGACCGGACGCCCCGGCCCGGTGCTCGTCGACATCACCAAGGACGCGCAGCAGAACTTGGCACCGTTCATCTGGCCGCCGAAGCTCGACCTTCCTGGTTACCGGCCGATCGTCAAGGCCCACGGCAAGCAGGTGCAGGTTGCGGCCCAGTTGCTGCTCAATGCCAAGAAGCCGGTGCTCTACGTGGGCGGCGGTGTGATCCGGGCCAAGGCCTCACCCGAGCTCCTCGTGCTCGCCGAGACGACCGGCGCACCGGTCGTGACCACCCTGATGGCACGTGGCGCCTTCCCCGACTCGCACCCGCAGCACCTCGGAATGCCGGGCATGCACGGCACCGTTCCCGCCGTGCTCGCGCTGCAGGAGAGCGACCTCATCATTTCGTTCGGAGCACGCTTCGACGACCGGGTGACCGGAAAGATCAGCGAATTCGCCCCGAATGCGAAGATCGTGCACGTTGACGTCGACCCGGCCGAGATCTCCAAGATCCGTCTGGCCGATGTACCCATCGTCGGTGATGCCAAAGATGTCATCGCCGATCTCATCGTTGCCTGGCAGGAGGCGGTTCAGGCCGCCGCCCCCGACGCCGGTGTTCCCGACACCGCTGAGTGGTGGACCTACCTGCGTGGCTTGAAAGACGAGTTCCCGCTCGGCTTCACCGAGCCAACCGACGGCCTGTTGGCCCCGCAGTACGTGATCCAGCGAATCGGCGAGCTCACCGGCCCGGAAGCGGTCTACGCGGCAGGCGTTGGCCAGCACCAGATGTGGGCGGCGCAGTACATCAAGTACGAGCGTCCCAATTCATGGCTCAACTCGGGTGGAGCCGGCACTATGGGGTACTCGGTTCCCGCGGCGATGGGCGCCAAGGTCGCCGAGCCGGACCGCGTGGTCTGGTCGATCGACGGCGACGGCTGCTTTCAGATGACCAACCAGGAACTCGCCACCTGCACGATCAACAAGATCCCGATCAAGGTCGCGATCATCAACAACTCCTCCCTCGGCATGGTGCGCCAGTGGCAGTCGCTGTTTTACGACGGGCGGCACTCCTTCACCGACCTGAACACCGGTCACGGCACCGCCATGGTTCCGGACTTCATCAAGATGGCGGATGCCTATGGTGCGCTCGGAATTCGGGTCACCAGCAAGGACCAGGTCGATGACGCCATCAAACTGGCCCTCGCCACCAATGACCGCCCCGTCGTCATCGACTTCATTGTGAGCCCCGGCGCCATGGTGTGGCCGATGGTTCCGCAGGGAGTCAGCAACAGTTTCGTTCAGTACGCCAAAGACCATGCACCCACCTGGGGAGACGAGTAACCGTGACGAGCCACGTTCTGAGCCTGCTCGTCGAGGACAAGCCCGGCCTGCTCACGCGCGTCGCCGGCCTGTTCGCGCGTCGCGGCTTCAATATTGAGAGCCTCGCCGTGGGGCACAGCGAGATCGCCGGGCTGTCCCGCATCACGATTCTGGTTGACGTCGAGGACATCCCGCTCGAGCAGGTGACGAAGCAGCTCAACAAGCTGATCAATGTGATCAAGATCGTCGAACTCGACCCCACCCAGTCGGTGCAGCGCGAACACCTCCTGATCAAGGTCAAGGTGGACAACACGACCCGGTCGCAGGTGCTCGAAGCGGTCACCCTATTCCGAGCCCGGGTCGTCGACGTCGCCGCCGACGCCCTCGTTATCGAGGTCACCGGTGACACCGGCAAGACCCAGGCGTTCTTGCGCATTCTCGAGCCGTTCGGAATTCGCGAACTTGCGCAGTCGGGCATGCTCGCCATCGGCCGCGGTTCCAAATCGATTACCGAACGCGTCTTCAAAAACTAACGGTTTCAACTTTTTCTACTAATCAATTCACGAGGAGAAATACACATTGTCTGAGATTTTCTACGACAAAGACGCCGACCTGTCGATCATTCAGGGCAAGAAGGTGGCCGTCATCGGCTACGGCTCGCAGGGTCACGCCCACGCGCAGAACCTGCGCGACTCCGGCGTCGAGGTCAAGATCGGCCTGAAGGACGGCTCCAAGAGCAAGGCCAAGGCCGAAGAAGCCGGCTTCACCGTGCTGTCCACAGCGGATGCCGCGGCCTGGGCCGACGTCATCGTCATCCTCGCGCCCGACCAGGTGCAGCGTCACCTGTACAAGGACGACGTGCTGCCGAACCTGGCTGCCGGTAAGGCCCTCGTCTTCGGACACGGATTCAACATCCGCTTCGGGTACATCACGGCGCCCGACGGCGTTGACGTCGTCATGGTCGCCCCGAAGGGTCCGGGCCACACCGTGCGCCGCGAGTTCGAAGCCGGTCGCGGCGTTCCCGTGATCGTCGCCGTCGAGAAGGACGCCTCGGGCAACGCCTGGCCGCTCACCCTCAGCTACGCCAAGGCGATCGGTGGCCTGCGCGCCGCCGGCATCAAGACCACCTTCACCGAAGAAACCGAAACCGACCTGTTCGGCGAGCAGGCAGTGCTCTGCGGCGGTACCTCACAGCTGATCCAGTACGGCTTCGAGGTTCTCACCGAGGCCGGCTACCAGCCGCAGGTTGCGTACTTTGAGGTGCTGCACGAGCTCAAGCTCATCGTCGACCTCATGTGGGAGGGTGGCATCGCCAAGCAGCGTTGGAGCGTCTCCGACACCGCCGAGTACGGCGACTACGTCTCCGGCCCGCGCGTCATCGACCCGAGCGTCAAGGAGAACATGAAGGCCGTTCTCGCCGACATCCAGAGCGGCGCATTCGCCGAGCGCTTCATCGCCGACCAGGACAACGGCGGAGTCGAGTTCCTCGCCCTGCGCAAGAAGGGCGAAGAGCACCCGATCGAGGCCACCGGCCGCAGCCTGCGCAAGCTCTTCGCGTGGAATGCCTCGAACGACGACGACTACACCGACGGTTCGGTGTCGCGCTAAGCATCCGCTTAGATTGAGGAAGGGGTTCTCGTTCGCGAGAGCCCCTTCTTCGTTCCCCGGCACGAGCGTCGAAAGGGCAAACGAATGACAACGGATGCCGTGGGCACCGAAAATCAAACGGTGTGGCGCAACCGCATGTCGGCCCTGGCCATGCTCGGCGTGTGCCTCTACGTGTTCATCGACGTGGTGCTGCAATTTCTGCCGCCGCACTACAGCCCGATCAGCGACGCCGAGAGCAACCTCGCGGTCGGGCCGTTCGGCTGGATCATGAACCTCAATTTTCTCGGGCGAGCGGTGTTCTGCGTCGCCGCCGTCGTGGCGATCGCGCTGGCGGCCAGGCTGCTGGTCCCACGGCGTCGGGACCTGCTGCTCGGCGCCGGCCTCGGGCTGTTTCTTGTCGGGGGAGCCAGCTCGGCCGTGCTCGCTTTCTTTCCGACCGATGTCAGCGCGTCCCACGAGAGCACCCTGCAGACGTCGACCACCGTCGGCGCCATCCACCTGGCCGTAGCGTCCTTCGGCTTCGTCGCGGCCCTGATCGCCATCCTGCTACTTACGGCCTGGTTGCGCATCCGCCGGGTTATGCCGCGGGTGCAGCCGTGGGCGATGGTTTTCGCGGCGCTCACCCTGACCGGTCTGCTCGCAGTCGTCGCCGCCAGTGCCTGGGCGCCCGGTGTGGTCGGGCTCGCGGAGCGCCTGGCCCTCGTGGGTATTCTGGGATGGACGTGGTGCGTGAGCGCCGGAATCCGTCGACTGGCCTGACCTACACCAGCCGGCCCGCGCTGAACACTCGGTGAACAGAATGATCTCACTGCCAAGTATTCGGCAGTCGCCCCCAAACTGGGGTGATGTCTACTCTCTCTCGACGTGATCTCTTCTCGGCCGGTGTTTTCGTTGTTGCCGGCGCCGCAGCAGCGACCGTGGGCGGCCAGCCAGCCAGCTCGAACGCCGCCGTCCTGTCCGCCGGCACCCGATTCGACCACGGGGTTGCCTCCGGAGACCCGCTGCCCGACGGCATCCTGCTCTGGACTCGGGTCACTCCGATGACCGAAGCCGCACCCGGGTCGGGCCTGGGCCCCGACGTCTCGGTGACCTGGGAGGTGGCCGAGGACTCGGGCTTTTTGCGGGTCGCAGCGAGGGGCACGACCATAACCGGTGCAGCCCGGGATCACACGGTGAAGGCGAAACCGACCGGGCTGCGGCCGTCCACCAGCTACTGGTTTCGCTTCAGTTCCGGCGGAGTCGTTTCCCCGGTCGGTCGCACCAAGACAGCCCCGGCCGCCGGTGTCGCAATCGATCGCCTGCGCCTCGGTGTCGTGTCCTGCGCCAACCTGCAGGCGGGCTTCTTCACCGCGTACCGCCACCTCGCCGATCGCGGCGACCTCGACGTCGTGCTGCACCTCGGGGACTACCTCTACGAATACGGCGTCGGTGAGTACCAGGCCCGTGACGTGGTCGTGCGGCCACACGACCCCACGACCGAAATGATCACCCTCGAGCACTACCGTCGTCGGCACGCGCAGTACAAATCCGACCTCGACCTGCAGGCGCTGCACGCCGCGGTGCCCTTCATCGTCACCTGGGACGACCACGAATCCGCCAACGATGCCTGGTCGGAGGGCGCCGAAAACCACACCGAGGGCGCCGAGGGCACTTGGAAGGCGCGGCGGGAGGCGTCCCAGCAGGCTTATGCCGAGTGGATGCCGGTGCGCTACGACGTGGGCGGCCAGCTCTATCGTCGCTTCGGCTTCGGCGACCTGGCGAGTGTGTCGATGCTCGACCTGCGCAGCTACCGCAGCGAGCAGGCCGCGAACATGGTCAGCGCCGACATCTCCAGCCCCGACCGCACCATCACCGGCACCGCACAAATGGACTGGCTCCTCGACGGGTTCACGCAAACCGACACGCAGTGGAAACTGGTGGGGAACCCGGTCATGATCGCGCCGGTGCGCTTTCCGTCGACGTTGTCCACCGCCGAGATCGGGGGAGTGCAGGCCCTCCTCGGCACCACGACGATCGACGGCGTGCCGTACAACGTCGACCAGTGGGACGGCTACGCCGCCGATCGCAGCCGTGTGATCAGTCACCTGCGCGACCACGGCGTCACGGATACCGTCTTCCTCACCGGGGACATCCACTCCGGCTGGGCCTGCGACATTCCGGCCGACCCGCTGACCTACCCGACAACCGGCACCTCCGTCGCCACCGAACTGGTCTGCACCTCGGTGACCAGCGACAATCTCGACGACATTCTCGGGGTGCCGCCGCGCACCGCGTCCCTCGCCGTTGAAACCGCGTTCCGGACCGCGAACCCGCACGTCAAATACCTCGACTTCGACTCGCACGGCTTCTCCGTGCTCGAGGTGACACCGGCAGCGGTGCGGATGGACTGGTACGTGCTGTCGGAGCGCACCAGCCCGGCGTCCACGAGCTCACTGTCGACGTCGTTCCGGGTCGCAGCCGGTACGCAGACGGTGACGGCCGCGTTGTGAGCGGCCTCGATTCGCTGACAGCGGTGAGCCAAGCAGACGGCATCGCCAACCGTCGGACATTTCTCAAGATTGCCGTGGGCGCCGGAGCTGCCGTCGTGCTGTCCGCTGCGCCGGGAGCGGCCTGGGCCGCGACATCCGCTGCTGCAGACCCAAGAGCCCCCGCCGCTCGTACCCGGGTGTACGTGCTGGTCATTGACGGATGCCGCCCCGACGAGATCACGCCTGAGCTCACACCCCGCCTGCACGCGCTGCGTACACAGGGCGTCAATTTTCCGGCGGCCCGGTCGCTCCCCATTATGGAGACCATCCCCAATCACGTCATGATGATGACCGGCGTCCGGCCGGACCGCTCCGGTGTTCCGGCGAATGCCGTCTACGACCGTGCTGAAGGTGTTGTGCGCAACCTGGACCGACCGAGCGATTTGCGGTTTCCGACCGTGCTGGAGCGGCTGCGAACCGGTGGCCTGACCACCGGATCGGTGCTCAGTAAGGAGTACCTGTTCGGAATATTCGGCGAACGCGCGACCTACCGGTGGGAGCCGGCGCCGCTCGTACCGGTGAGCGGCCACGCGCCCGACCAGTTCACGATGGACGCCCTCATCGCCATGGTCACGGTGTCCGACCCCGACCTGGTCTTCGCCAACTTCGGCGACATCGACCGGTTCGGGCATTCTGACGAAACCGGCTCTTCGGTCAAGATCGCCCGCACCGCGGCTCTGGCCCGGAGCGACTCTCAGATCGGTCGTTTCGTCGATCACCTGGTCACTGTCGGGCTCTGGGAGAGCAGTGTCATCATGGTGCTCGCCGACCACTCGATGGATTGGTCGATCCCCTCGAACCTGATCTCGATTGATCTGATTTTGCAGGATCACCCGGCACTGCGCGAGCAGGTCGTCATCGGGCAGAACGGCGGCGCCGACCTGGTGTACTGGGTGGGCAGCGACGCCGGCCGTGCTGCCGGACTCGCCGAAGTCCGTGCTTTGGTCACGGCCCACGAGGGGGTGCTCGCGGTGCATGAACCGGCAGAGCTGCGACTGGGCGCAAACGCCGGTGACCTCGTGGCCTACTGCCGGGCGGGCTGGCGCTTTTCTGATCCGGCCGTGCTGTCGAATCCGATTCCGGGCAATCACGGGCATCCGACGACGGAGCCGATTCCGTTCTTCATCTCCGGTGGAAGCCCGCGCGTGCGCACCGGAATCACCCTGTCGGACCCGGCGCGCACGATGGACGTAGCACCGACGGTTGCGGCTTTGTTCGGTCTCGCAGCGCCGGCCGGTGGCTATGACGGAGTCGACCGGGCGGTGGCCTTCACCGCCGTGTAAAAACCCGGTGATTACCCCATTATGGGTAAAGTCGAGGAACGCACCGGTCGCATGGCCGGTTCCGCTGGTCCTGTGCACCGACGCACAGCTTCGCCGCACGTCCTGCAAAACGGGGGCCTGTGGGGCCTTCGTTCCACTCGCGTAAGGCCGGTACCACCATGACCTCAGGCAACAACACCGGCGACGTCAGCCTGGTCGCCCCTGCCCCCCTCGACGACGGTCCGCTTCCCAAATGGAAGATCGTTGGCCCCGGACTGGTCGTGGCCGCGACCGGCGTCGGAGCGGCCGACATGGTCGCCACCCTCGTCGCCGGATCCCGATATGGGTATGCCCTGCTCTGGGCGGTCATTCTCGGTGTGATCCTCAAGATCGTGCTGGTCGAGGGCGCCGGCCGGTACACCCTGGCCACCGGCATGACCATCTTCGAGGGCTGGCGGTCCCTCGGTAAATGGACCACCTGGTACTTCGGTCCGTACATCATGCTGTGGGGCTTCGTCTATGGCGCCACCGCCATGTCCTCGGCTGCCCTGCCCCTCGCCGCACTGTTCCCGGTCTTTCCGCTGCAGGTCTGGGCCGTTCTCATGGGTCTCGCCGGTCTCACCATGGTCTGGTTCGGCCGCTACGCCTTCTTCGAGAAGGTCACCGCCGTGCTCGTCGGCATCATGTTCGTCACCGTCGTCGGCCTCGCCGTCATCGCCGTGCCCGACTTTCCGGCCATGCTCGCCGGCCTCGTGCCGATCATTCCTGAGGGGGGAGTGCTTTACACGCTCGCTTTGGCCGGCGGTGTCGGCGGCACCATCACCCTCGCCGCTTACGGCTACTGGCTGCGCGAAAAGGGTTGGTCCACTCCGCGCTGGATGAAAGTCATGCGCATCGACAACCGCATGGCCTACGTCATGACCGGCATCTTCGTCGTCGCCATGCTCATCGTCGGCGCCGAGGTGGTCGCCGCTGCCGGTATCACCCTGAGCGCGGGGGACACGGGACTGCTCGACCTCTCCACGGTGCTCAACGAGAAGTACGGCGTCGTCGTCGGTACCGGATTTCTGGTGGGCTTCTGGGCGGCATCGTTCTCGTCGATCATCGGTGTGTGGAACGGCGTGAGCCTCATGTTCGCCGACTTCTGGGGCAATATGCGCGGTAAGAAGTCCGGCCACCCCGACACCCTCGTCGGTGGCAAATACTTCAAGTTCTACCTGTTATGGCTCACCTTTCCGCCCATGATCCTGTTTTTGCTCGGCTCACCGATCGGCCTCATTCTGGCCTACGGCGTACTCGGCTCACTATTCATGCCGTTTCTCGCCATCACCTTGCTGGGACTGTTGAACGGCAAGCGCATCCCGCGGGAATGGCGCAATAAGTGGTTCACCAACGGTGCGCTGGGCATCTGCGCGCTGCTCTTCATCGTGTTGGGCGTGCAACAACTGGTCACCGCTCTGAAGCCGCTGTTCGGGTAGCTTCGGCGGCAACCGGATACTCTGGAAAAATGAATGCCACACGCGACGACGATGCGCTGAACTGGGCCGGTGACGACGACCCGACGCTGGCTCCCGGGGGAACCGGTCGGGCCGCGCCCGAGACGACCAGCCTGCCGGAGGGGTGGACCACCCCCAAAACGGATGCTGCCCCCACCGACACCGCAGCGGATGCTGCCCCCACCGACACCGCAGCGGATGCCGAGAAGACCGAATCGGATGGCGCGGCCGCGAGCTCGGCCGCCCTGGTGGGCATGGGTATCCTCGCCGGAATGTACCTGCTCTACTCGATCGGCTGGTTCATTGGCGTGTCCCGTCTCGCGCGTTCGACGGTTCTCACTTCGGGCGATCCCGTCGCCGATTTTATGACTTCCCTCGGCGGTTGGCTGGCCGTGGCGGCACCCGTGATCTGGTTTGGGGCGACCTTCTGGCTCACCCTGAGCCGGCCGCGCGCACGCTGGGTCTGGTTGCTGATCGGCGCGGTCGTTTTGATTCCCGTGCCCTTCCTGCTCGGATCGGGGATCCCCGGATGAGCGACCTCGAGCCCACCGGCACCGTTGGTACGAATACCGTGCACCGTCGCCGCCCGCCGCGCTGGATCCTGCTGACCATCGCACTGTTCATCGGACTGTTCTACGCCTACGACGTCTGGGAAGCCATCGGCAACCTGGTCGGTCTGAACCTGCAGGCGCAGTCCCTCGACACCCAGCTGAGCGGCTTCGGTTGGGCCGTGCTGATCTTTGCGGTACTCCTGCCGGTGATGGTCTACGCCCTCGCCTTCTGGCTCGGCCGCAACCGGGCCTTCGGAGTGCAGGCGCTGACCCTGCTCGTCGGACTCTGTGCGGTTGCTGCCCTGTCGCTCGACATCGCCACGGTGTTCGGCCTCGGTCGGCTGATCGCCTGACTAGATCACGGCGACCACGATCAGAGCCATCAGCACCAGTTGGGCGATGAGTCGGGGAACGAACGGAATCGCGATCCGCCCGAATCGTTTCTTGTGCCGGGCGGCGTAGGCGTTAGCCGGAAACACCGCCGCCAGAAACAGCACGAGAGCCCCAGCGGCTAGCAGCATAGTCGGGGGATACAGCAACCCGAAGCCGCCGGCCAGCTCGCACAGCCCAGTGAACAGTACGAGGTTGGTCGGGTTGGCCCAGCCCGCCGTGCGCAGTCGCGGCGGAATCATCGCCGCCATGGTGCGCTGCACCGAGGGCAGAAAATGGATGATCCCGGCGCCGATGAAGACCACCGCGAGAATAACCCGCAGGGCCAGTTGGAGTCCGTCTATTACGTCGCTGCTCATGGCTCTATTGTGCAGCCGGTAGGGTGGAAAAAGAGTGGCGCCTATTGCCCTGCCACCAACACCCGCAATCTAAGGATCCGATTTTATTGTCGAAGCCCGTCGTCCTGATCGCCGAAGAACTTTCCCCCGCCACCGTCGATGCTCTCGGGCCCGACTTTGACATTCACCAGGTAGACGGCACGGATCGCTCCGCGCTGTTCGCCGAGCTCGCCACCGCGCAGGCCGTTCTGGTGCGCTCCGCCACCAAAATGGATGCCGAAGCGATTCAGGCCGCTCCGTTCCTGAAGGTCATCGCTCGTGCGGGCGTCGGCCTGGACAACGTTGACATTAAGGCCGCCACCGCGGCCGGCGTCATGGTCGTCAACGCTCCCACCTCCAATATCATCTCGGCCGCTGAGCTGACCGTCGGGCACATCCTGAGCCTCGCCCGTCACATCCCCGCCGCCTCCGGCGCTCTCGCCGACGGTCAGTGGAAGCGCTCCAAGTACACCGGCACCGAGCTGTACGAAAAGACCATCGGCATCATCGGTCTCGGCCGCATCGGCGCCCTGATCACCGCGCGCATGCAGGCCTTCGGCACCAACGTCATCGCCTACGACCCCTACATCACCTCGGCGCGCGCCCAGCAGCTCGGCGTGACCCCGGTCACCCTCGATGAACTGCTCGCGCAGTCCGACTTCGTCACGATCCACATGCCGAAGACGCCGGAGACCACCGGAATGATCGGTGCAGCCCAGCTCAAGCTCATGAAGCCGACCGCGTTCGTCGTGAACGTCGCCCGCGGCGGCCTCATCGACGAAGACGCACTGCACGAAGCCCTCGTCGCCGGCACCATCGCCGGCGCCGGCCTCGACGTGTTTGTCAGTGAACCGCCGACCGGCTCGCCGCTGCTCGGCCTCGACAACATCATCACCACGCCGCACCTCGGTGCGTCGACCGACGAGGCGCAGGAGAAGGCCGGCGTCTCCGTCGCCAAGTCCGTGCGCCTCGCACTGTCGGGCGAGCTCGTGCCCGACGCGGTCAACGTCGCCGGCGGAGTCATCGACCCCTATGTGCGCCCCGGCATCCCGCTGGTCGAAAAGCTCGGCCAGGTCTTCTCCGGCCTCGCCGCCCACAGCCCGCTCACGAGCGTCGACATCGAGGTGCGCGGCGAACTCGTCGCGTACGACGTCAGCGTGCTCAAGCTCGCCGCGCTCAAGGGCATCTTCACCAATGTGGTCAGCGAAACCGTCTCCTACGTCAACGCGCCGTTGCTGGCCGAGCAGCGCGGTGTCACCGTGCGCATGCTCACCGACGCCGAGTCGCCCGAGTACCGCAACGTGATCACCCTGCGCGGAGCCCTCGCCGATGGTTCGCAGGTCTCCGTCTCGGGTACCCTCACCGGCACCAAGCAGATCGAGAAGATCGTCGAGATCAACGGTTACGACGTCGAGGTTCCGTTCGCCAAGAACCTTATCGTCATGCTTTACACCGACCGCCCCGGAATCGTCGCCGTGTATGGCCGCGAATTCGGTAACGCCAACATTAACATCGCCGGCATGCAGATCGCCCGCCACGTGGCCGGCGGCAAGGCTCTCAGCGTTCTGACCGTCGACTCCGAGGTTCCAGCCGGTCTGCTCGCCTCTGTTCGCGCGGCCATCGAAGCCGAGATCATGGTGGAGATCGCCCTCACCGACTAGCTCTCTTCAAAACGGATGCGAGTGGGCAGAGGCCAGGCCGGCGCCCACTCGCATCCGCTGTTAAACGACTCCGACGCGCGAAGTGAGTCCGAAGGGTCGCAAATCGTACTGCCGGGGTTGGTTTTAGGACGTTTTACGACCCCGCGCGGCGTGGGCAGCGGGATATCCGGTTCAGGTCTGCGGCAGGAGCCGGCCGATCAGGGTGATCAGCCGGGTCATGGACTCGGCGGTGTGGTCCTGTGGCGCCAGTTCGTGTTCGGCCAGCGAACTGTTGACGTAGAGTCCGTCGCTAATGAGCATGATCGCCTCGGCGGTATCCGGGTCGTGGACAGCGTCTTCGATGACCGAGAGCCAGCGGCGCCGAATATCGCCGAGCACCTGCATGGCTCGTGGATCGCGACCCTGGGCGAGGCGGGAGCCAGCGATGTAGGCGCGGTCGAGCGGGCTGCCGGTGTGCACCGAGGTTCGAATGAGGTAGTCGACCGGGCCGGCCGGGGCCGTGCGGATGTTCTCGGCATCCTCGTTCGCGAGCGCATCGAGACGGGCCAGCATGCCCTCGATCAGGGCGCCTTTTGAGCTGAAGTGATAAAGCAGTCCGCCCTTGGAGACCGCAGCGGCCGCCGCGACGGCATCCAGCGTCGCCGAGCGCTCTCCGCCCTCGACCAGCAACTCCTCGAAGGCATCGAGCAGACGATCCCGGGTAGGAACGGATGATGCTGGCACATTTTTCGACATTGGCCCATGGTACCGAAATGGGCGGGCTTCACGCTGGACAACTATACCGTCCAGCCGGTACAGTAAACCTTGTGCCGCTGGAGGAGCGGTCGCAAAAACTACCAGAGAGTGTTGAGATCGTGTCTGCCCCTGTTGTTCCCACCAAGCCCCTTGACCTGACCAGCACCGCCCTGAGCAGCGCTACCCCGCAGGCGCGCGGCGCCGTGTCCGCTCTGACAGTCGTGCACGATCGCCGACGATGGTGGGCGCTCGCGGTGCTGATGCTTCCGGTGCTGCTGGTGTCGATCGACAACACCGTGCTCAACTTTGCGCTCCCCGCCATCTCGGAGGCGACTCGGCCGACCGGGGTGCAGCTGCTCTGGATGGTCGACATCTACCCGCTCGTGCTCGCCGGCCTGCTCGTGGCCATGGGCAGCCTTGGCGACCGCATTGGACGTCGCCGCCTGCTGATGATCGGTTCGACCGGTTTCGGAGTGGTGTCGGTGTTCGCGGCCTTCGCCCCGAGCATCGAGGGGCTCATCATCGCCCGCGCCGCCCTCGGATTCTTCGGCGCCATGCTCATGCCGTCGACTCTGTCGCTGCTGCGTTCCACCTTCGTCGACCGCGACCAGCGTCGCCTCGCTATCGCGATTTGGGCCACCGGCTTTGCGGCTGGCAGCGCCCTTGGCCCGGTGGTCGGCGGCATTCTGCTCGAGCACTTCGCCTGGGGCTCGGTCTTTCTGATCGCCGTTCCCGTTCTGCTGCCGCTGCTCGTGCTGGCGCCAATTCTGGTGACCGAATCGCGGGATCCGCACCCGGGGCGCATCGACCTGCTCAGTATTGCCCTCTCACTCGGCACCATGCTGCCGATCGTTTACGGCATCAAGAGCATCGCCGAGCACGGCGTGACCTGGATCACGGTCGCCCCGATCGCGCTCGGGCTGGGGCTCGGCGTCTGGTTCGTGCGTCGACAGTTGCATGTGCCGAACCCCATGCTCGACATGGGGCTGTTTCGACGCGGCGCTTTCAGCGGCGCGGTCGGCGTCAACCTGCTCAGTGTCACGGCGCTGGTCGGCTGCCTGTTCTTCATCTCGCAGCACCTGCAACTCGTGCTCGGGCTGTCGCCGTTGAACGCCGGGCTGGTGCTCGTTCCCGGCCTGGCCGCGATGATCGTGGCCGGACTGCTGATCGTGCCGATTGCACGCCGGGTACGGCCGTCGCGGGTGGTGCCCGTGGCGCTGCTGGTGTCGGTGGCTGGATTCGCGTCGATCGCGCTGCGCGGCGGTGCAATCGATGCGTTCTGGATCGGCGTCGCCTTCGTGCTGCTCGGCATCGGAATCGGCGCGGCCGAAACCGTCTCGAACGAGCTCATCGTGGCGACCGCGCCGGCCGACAAGGCAGGGGCGGCATCCGCTGTGTCTGAAACAGCCTACGAACTGGGAGCGGTGCTCGGAACGGCCGTACTCGGCACCATCCTCACCGTGTCCTACCGGGCGGCGGTACTGTTGCCGGACGGTATGAGCGCGGCCGACCGGCTGGCGGCGGGGGAGACTCTCGGCGGAGCGGTGTCCGTGGCCGGCCATCTTTCGCCCGCGGCCGGGGAGCAGCTGCTCGAGTCGGCCCGACACGCCTTCGACAGCGGTGTGGGCCTGACCGCGTGGATCGGCGTCGCGCTGGTGCTCGGAGCGGCCGTCGTGGCGCTGATGTCGCTGCGCCGGGCTCGCTAAAGCCCGCGAAAGCGGGTGACGCGTTGCTTCAGCACCCGCGGAGCAACACTGCACCCGCTTTCGCGAGCTGTGGGTTAGAGGTCGTCGATCGAGTTCTCGCGACGGGTGACCTGCTCGCCGTTTGCCGGGTCGGCGATCGTGCGGGTGGTGCTCACGCTGTTACGACGCCGCGTCATCAGCACAATGCCGAGGATTGTCACGAGCGCTCCGGCCGCGAGCAGAATATAGCCGACGAGCGTCAGATCGACGCCGGTGACGGTCACGTCGAGGGCCCAGACCAAAATGGCGCCCACGACGAGCAGAAAGATTCCTAGTCCGATACTCATGATTTCCCGCTCTCCATTGGTGGTGCCCTGGGGACAATTCTAGGCACTCCGGCGACAAAGGTAAGGTTTGACTATACGCAATTCAGGTGTTCGTTGACTGTTTCGGAGCCACATGTCTCGTACTATCAAACTCGCTGTCATTCCCGGAGACGGGATTGGACCGGAAGTTGTCGCTGAGGCCGTGAAGGTACTCGGCGCTGTCACCGCGCGTGATGACGTCACGATTGAGGCGAGCACCTTTCAGCTGGGCGCCGCGCGGTTCCTTGAAACCGGTGATGTGCTCACCGACGCCGACCTCGCGTCGATCCAGCAGCACGATGCGATTCTGCTCGGCGCCGTCGGCGGCGTTCCCGGCGACCCCCGGCTGAAAGACGCCAATATTGAGCGGGGCTTGCTGCTCGGCCTGCGCTTCGCCCTCGACCACTACGTGAACCTGCGGCCCTGCACGATCTACCCCGGAGTGACGAGCCCGCTCGCCGCCCCCGGCGTGGTTGACTTCGTCGTCGTGCGTGAGGGAACCGAAGGTCCCTACGTCGGCAACGGCGGCGCCATTCGCCGTGGCACCCCGCAGGAGGTCGCCAACGAGGTCTCGGTCAACACCGCCTACGGCGTGGAACGCGTCGTGCGCTACGCCTTCGAGGTCGCCCAGGGGCGTGAGCGCAAGCGCCTCACCCTCGTGCACAAGACCAACGTGCTGGTCTTCGCCGGCAGCCTGTGGCAGCGCATCGTGAACGAGGTGGCGCTGGAGTACCCCCAGGTTGCGGTGGATTACCTGCACGTCGACGCGGCGACCATTTTCTTCGTCACGAATCCGGGTAGATTCGATGTACTCGTCACGGACAACCTCTTTGGCGATATTCTCACCGACCTGGCAGCGGCAATCAGCGGCGGCATCGGCCTGGCAGCCTCCGGCAATATCAACCCGACGGGCCGCTTTCCCAGCATGTTCGAGCCGGTGCACGGCTCGGCCCCCGATATCGCCGGCCAGCAACTCGCCGACCCGACCGCGGCCATCCTCTCGGTGGCGCTGCTGCTCGATCATCTCGGGCTGACGGATGCCGCGGCTCGCGTCAACGACGCGGTTGCCGACGACCTAGCGCGCCGCTCCGCTTCGGTGCGACGCAGCACGGCTGAGGTGGGAGACGCCATCGTGACGCTTTTGACAGACAAGGTACTCAAATGAGCAAGACCACAACGTTTCCCCTGAACTTCACCGTCACCCCGTCGACCGAGGCCCGCGCCGAAGCCGAACGCGCCGAAATTCTCGCCGACCCGGGCTTTGGCAAGCACTTCACCGACCACATGGTCACCATTGACTGGTCGGTCGATGCCGGCTGGCACGACGCCCGCGTCACGCCCTACGGACCGCTGCTGCTCGACCCCGCCTCGTCGGTGCTGCACTACGGCCAGGAGATCTTCGAGGGTCTCAAAGCGTACCGGCACGCCGACAACACGATCTGGACCTTCCGGCCCGAGAAGAACGCCCAGCGCCTGCAGCGTTCCGCGCACCGGCTGGCTTTGCCCGAGCTGTCCGTCGACGACTTCATCGAGTCGATCAGGCAGATGATCGCGATCGACGGCGACTGGGTTCCGTCAGCGCCGGAGACGAGCCTCTACTTGCGCCCGTTCATGATCGCCAACGAGAGCTTTCTCGGCGTGCGCGCCGCCCACCAGGTGAGCTTCTACGTCATCGCCAGCCCGGCCGGCGCCTACTTCGCCGACGGCGTTGCCCCGGTGAAGATCTGGCTGTCGACCGAATACTCCCGCGCCGGTCGCGGCGGTACCGGCGCCGCCAAGTGCGGCGGCAACTACGCCGCGTCGCTGCTGCCCCAGATGGAAGCCTACGAAAACGGCTGTGCCCAGGTGCTCTTTCTCGACGGCGAGACCGGCAGCCACATCGACGAGCTCGGCGGTATGAACGTGTTCTTCGTGCACGGCACCGACACGCTCGTCACGCCGCGCCTGACCGGATCCATTCTGGAGGGCGTCACCCGCGACAGCATCATGCAGCTCGCCCGCGACCGAGGTATGACGGTGGAGGAACGCGAGGTGACGCTCGGGGAGTGGCGTGAGGGTGTCGCATCCGGTGCCATCACCGAGGTCTTTGCCTGCGGAACCGCCGCCGTCGTCACCCCGATCGGCCAGCTCAAGGCGCGCGACTTCACGATCGGTGACGCGGATGCCCCCGCCGGCGAGATCACCCTGTCGCTGCGCCAGGAACTCACCGACATTCAGTATGGGCGCCTGCCCGACCGTCACGGCTGGCTCACCCGGCTAAGCTGAACCTTTTGGCCTTTGCGGGCGGGAACGAGACACGTGAAGATCGCACGCTACAGCTACCAGGGCGCCATCGCGTTCGGCATCGTTGACGAGCACGAACTGGTCGTGCTCACCAGTGACCCGATGTTCGCCGGATTCGACACGACCGGCGACCGGGTCGCCCTCGCCGACGTGAAGATGCTCGCGCCGGTGATTCCGCGGTCGAAGATCGTTGCGATGGTCTCGGCCGAGGCGTTCGTGGTGCGGCCGAACACCGCCGTCGTCGGCCCCGGCGACGCCATCGTGCTGCCGGCCGCGTCGGAGCAGATCGAGGCCGACGGCCAGCTCGCCATCATCATCGGCAAGATCGCCAAGAACGTTTCGCCAGCGGATGCTTTGAGCCGCGTCTTCGGCTATACCGTCGCGACGGTCGTCACCGCGGCCAACCTCGCTTCGGGTGTAGCGGGCGCCTTCGACACGTTTTTGCCGCTCGGTCCGGTCATCGAGACTGAATTCGATGAGGCGTCATCAGCGCTGCGCGGGCTTATCAACGACGAGGAATTTCAGGCGGTCGCGCTCGACGATGACGAGCGCATGACCGAGGACACGGTTTGTGCCCTGGTCGCGTTCGCCTCGAGCGTGTTCACGCTGTTGCCCGGTGATGTGATCCTGACCGGACGCCTGGACACGCCCGCGGCCGTCGTCGATGGGGACACGATCACGATGGCGATCGCGGGCATCGGTTCGCTGGTGAACCCGGTGGTGCGCCCGGCCTGACCCGCGAGCGGACACCAAGATCCAGGCAAAGGCCCGGGCCCGGATCCGGGCGCCGGACTCAGTCGGTGGCGTCGGGGAACCAGATCCTGACCTGGTTCGACGCCGTGTTCAGCAGGGCGATCGCCTCATCCCGGTTCACCCGGGCGACGAGCATTGCGCTCAGGGACAGGGAGGCCAGGGTGCGCACGCGCTCGTCGACGGATTCCGCCGCTGACGATGACGGTGCCGCGGCCGATTCGAGGGCGTGCCTGAGCGCATCGGTCAACTCGATGCGGTATGCCTCCACGACGGCGCGGGTCGGCTCGTCGTGCGCGGCGAGGCCGGCGGCGCAATTGACCAGGAGGCATCCGGTCTGCGCTGAGTCGGGGGCCTGCGTGACCGTTGCGCGGGCGAGGCCGGCGAAGTACTCGAGCAGGGCTGAGGAATCGCGGGGGCCCGCTCGCAATCCAGCCAGCCGCGGCCGGATAACGGTCTCCAGATAGTCGGTGACCGCGGCGTCGAAGAGCCCGCGTTTGCTCCCGAACGCGTGGTACAGGCTGGACCGCCCGACGCCCGTGGCCGCCTCCAGCTCGGCCAGGGATGCGCCGTCGAACCCCTTGTCCCAAAACAGGTTTCGCGCAGCCTGCACGACCACTCCGCTGTCAAAGGTCTGCATCCGCCCCATGTTCGCTCCTTGAATCCTGTCCGACGATCGGAAAATTTTGTGCACCGATGAGTCTACTATATAGTAAAACGATCGTTCTAGAAGTAGCAGAGGAGCCGACCATGGCGTCAAATACCGTCAGTACCCAGATCCAGCTCGTGAACCGTCCCGTCGGCTGGCCGACGGATGCGGACTTCCGCACAGTGACCGTCGACCTGCCGGAGCTTGCAGTCGGCCAGATTCGAGTCGCGAATGAATTCATCTCCGTCGACCCGTACATGCGTGGCCGGATGAACGATGTGAAGAGCTACATACCGCCGTTCGTGCTCGGTGAAACCATGACCGGCGCGGCTGTCGGCCGCGTCATCGCCTCCGCAAACGAGGCGTTCGCCATCGGCGACGTCGTCACCCATCAGTACGGCTGGCGTGACCTGGTGCAGGAGGACGCCGCCGGCTTCAGGGTCGTTCCCGAGCTCCCCGGCGTTCCGGCCTCCGCTTACCTCGGCGTGCTCGGCATGACCGCCCTGACTGCCTATGTCGGCCTGCTCGAGATCGCACAGCTCAAAGAAGGCGACACCGTGTTTGTCTCCGGCGCAGCCGGCGCGGTCGGCAGCATGGTCGGCCAGATCGCCCGGCTCAAGGGGGCCAAGCGCGTCATCGGCTCGGCCGGATCGCCCGAGAAGGTGGCCCTGCTCACCAGCAAGTACGGCTTTGACGCCGCGTTCAACTACAAGGACGGATCCATCACAGACCAGCTCGCCGTCGCAGCGCCAGACGGCATCGACGTGTACTTCGACAACGTCGGCGGTGAGCACCTCGAGGCAGCCCTGGCCTCCTTCAACGACGGCGGCCGCGCGGCCCTGTGCGGCGCGATCTCCCGGTACAACAGCACGGATGCCCCGGCCGGTCCGAACAACCTGTCCAACATCGTCACCCGCGGCCTGACCCTCCGGGGATTCACCATCGGCAACTACTGGGCCCACCTCCCGGCATTCTCCGCCGAGATGACCGCCTGGCTGGACTCCGGCGAGATCGTCTTCGACGAGACCGTCGTCGACGGCGTCGAAAACGGTGTCGACGCGTTCCTCGGCCTCATGCGCGGCGAGAACACCGGCAAAAAGGTCGTTCGCACGGGCGGGCTCATCCCGACCCTATGATTCGAATCACCCCGCACAATTTCACGAACGACTTCACTGAAAACGGAGACACTATGACCCACGTACTTTTCGTCGTCAGCGCTGCTGACCACTGGACTCTCAACGACGGCAGCCTGCACCCCACCGGTTATTGGGCTGAGGAGCTCGCTGAGCCGCACCGTCTGTTCTCCGCCGCCGGCTGGCAGATCAGCATTGCCACACCGGGCGGTGTGGCCCCGACCATCGACCCGGTCAGCCTCCGTGCCGATGCGGCCGGGGGAGAGGACCGTGCAGCACAGATCATCGACTACATCGGAACCATCTCCAGCCAGCTCGATGAACCGCTCAGCCTCGACGACATCACCGTGGCCGACTACGACGTGGTGTTCTACCCGGGCGGTCACGGCCCGATGGAAGACCTCGCTGTGGACGCCGACTCTGGGCGCATCCTCACCGAATCTCTCGACACCGGCCGCATCCTCGGCGTGCTCTGCCACGCTCCAGCCGCGCTGCTCGCCGCCAAGCGCGCCGACGGCAGCTGGCCGTTCACCGGCTACCGGATGACCGGCTTCACCGACGCCGAAGAGGTTCTCGGCGGATTGGCTCCGAAAGCTCCGTGGCTGGTGCAGAGCCGCCTGGTTGAACTGGGAGCCGACTTCATCGCCGGTGAATCATTCGCCCCGCATATGGAGATCGACCGCAACCTGTACACCGGTCAGAACCCCGCTTCGTCGGGCGCCCTCGCCGAGGCGATCATCGCGGCTGTCGCCGAGAAAGTATAACGGCGGGCGGCGTCGGGCCAGTAGCTCGACGTCGCCGACAGCGAACGTACGCCCAGCGTTGCCTGGCTGTACCTAGCCGCGGCGCAGCGCGTCCAGCACGGCGTCCACGTCGTCCCGATCATTCCAGAGATGGAACGCCACGCGGGCTCGACCGGCGCGGCCAGAGGCGGTGATTCCGGCGGCGGCGAGGCGCGCGAGGTCGTGGCCACCGGCATCCGGCCAGCTGACGATGGCCTGATCAAGCCGAGGCAAGCCAAGACCGTCGCTCAGGGCGTCACCGAGCCCCGCAGCGTGGGTGCGCACTTCGGTCATATCCAGACGGCGGAACAGGTCGATGGCCGGTTCGGCACCGACCCAGGCCGGCCAGGCCGGCGATACGTCGAACCGGCGGGCCTCGGCAGCAAGCGCCATCGCCGGACCGTAGCAGGATGCCCACAGGTCGTCTCCCGCATACCATCCGGCATTGATCGGGTGCAGTTGTGCGGCGAAAGTCTCGGCGACCGTGAAGAACGCAACGCCGCGCGGGGCGCAGAGCCACTTGTAGCTGTGGCAGATGGTGGCGTCGAACTGGGAGGCGTCGACCGGCATCCACCCGGCGGCCTGGGTGGTGTCGCAGAGTGTGAAGGTACCTGTTACACGTGCGGCGGCCCGGATGGCGTCGCTGTCGGCGACAGTTCCGGTGGCGGATTGTACGAGCGAGAACGCGACCAGCCATGTGTTCGCGGTGAGACTTGAGGCCAGATCGGCGAGGGGGACCTGCCGCACTGTCACTCCGCGGTGCGCCTGGGCCAGAAACGGGAACACCATCGAGCTGAAGTCACCGAGGGGCAGCACCACTTCGGCACCGTCGGGCAGGCTCGCGGCGACCAGGCCGGCCATGACTGAGGCCTGCGAGCCGATCGCCACCCTGTGGGGTGTGACGTTCACCAGATCGGCGTACCCGACGCGTACGCGCTCGACGACCTCACCGTAGCGGGAGGCGCAGGCCTGGCCGCCGGCCCAGGCCTCGGTATCGGCGCGCATCGCGGCGATCGTGTCGATCGTGGGCAGTCCGAGGGTGCAGGCGGCGAGGTAGCCGCGGCCCGAGGTGTAGCGGGCGCGGGCTTCGAGGAGGGTTACCGTGCTCGTGCTCGTGTCAGCGGTCTTGCCGGCGCCCGGGTTGGTGGCCGGTTTGGCGGTGGGGCTGCTGGTGCTCGTTGCTGCGGGGCTCATGTTTCTAGTGTGACCATCGAGAATTCATGCGACAACGGCCAGTATCCGATGTATTGCATAACTTCTGATTATGGTTAGAGGTATGATTCACCTCCCTGGGCAGAGCCCCGACCTTGACGCCCAGGCACTGCGTGTCGTGCGTGCGGTTCATGAAAACGGGTCTATCACCGCCGCGGCCGCCGCCCTCGGCTACAGCCAGCCGGCAGTGAGTCAGCAGCTCAAACGGCTCGAGAAGCGGCTCGGGCTCGCCGTGGTCGAACGTGTCGGCCGTGGAGTGCGACTGACCGAGGCCGGCCTCGTATTGGCGCGGCACGCCGTGACCGTGGCCACAGCGCTCGATGCAGCCGCGGGGGAGATTGCCGAGCTGCAGGGGCTGCGCACCGGGCTGGTGCGTCTCGTGGCCTTCCCGTCGGCATCCGCTACCCTCGTGCCGAGCCTGCTGGCGCGCATGAAGCAGCAGCATGCCCAGATCAGCATCACCTATCTCGAGGCCGAACCGCCGGAGGCCGTCGCCGCCGTGCGCGAGAATCGGGCCGACCTGGCCATCACGTTCAGCTACCCGGGTGACCGCGTGGATCCGCACCTGGAGAGCGCCCAGGGGCTGCGGGTGGCGACCCTGCGGCGAGACGAGATGATGCTGGTGCTGCCGGCCGGGCATCCGCTGGCCGGTGCTGCCGCACCGATCGACCTCGGCGACCTCGCCGACGAGAACTGGGTGGCCGGGTGCCCGCGCTGCCGTGGCCACCTGCTCGACCTGTGCGATCGCCGCGGATTCGCCCCGCGCATCAGCTATGAGACTGACAACGCCGCCGCCGTGTTCGGCCTGGTCGAGGCCGGCATCGGGGTCGCGCTGCTTCCTGCCCTCGCGATCGAGTCGGTCGGCCGGCGCGCGGGCGCCTCTATCCGGGCCACATCGGGGCAGGACCATCGCACCCTGCACGCCGTGACAGCTGCCGGAGCCGAGCGTGTACCAGCCCTGGCCGCTGCGCTGCGCGCGCTGGTCGCGATCTCATCGGTCGTCTAGGCCGCGTGCGCCGGGCCCACCTTACGAAAGCGGGCCCATGCTCGATCATGGGCCCGCTGTCCGGGCCCGGGCCCGGACAGAAGTAGGTCCGGGCTTGCCCAACTAGAATCATGAGTAATGTCTGACACCACTGCACACCCGTTTTCTACCGCCACCGGAACCGACGTTCGCGTGCGGTTCTGCCCCTCTCCGACCGGAACGCCCCACGTGGGCCTCGTCCGCACCGCCATGTTCAACTGGGCTTACGCCCGGCACACCGGCGGCACGATGATCTTCCGCATCGAGGACACCGACGCCGCCCGCGACAGCGAGGAAAGTTTTCTCCAGCTCGTCGAGGCGATGCGCTGGCTCGGGCTCGACTGGGACGAAGGCGTGGATGTCGGCGGCCCCCAAGCGCCGTACCGCCAGTCCGAGCGCTACGACATCTACCGCGGAGTCATCGAGCAGCTCAAGGCGAGCGGCCATATCTACGAGAGTTTCGTCACCGGCGAAGAGATCGAGAAGCGTAACCGCGACCTCGGCCGTGACCCGAAAATGGGCTACGACAACTTCGAGCGCGATCTCACCGAGGAGCAGAAGGCCGCCTACCGGGCCGAGGGCCGCTCCCCGGCGCTCCGCTTGCGGGTGCCGGACACCGAGCTCTCCTTCGATGACCTCGTGCGTGGCGAGATCACCTTCCCGGCCGGCTCGTTCAGCGACTTCGTGGTGGTGCGCCCGAACGGGCATCCGCTCTACCCGTTCGTCAACCCCGTCGACGACGCGCTCATGGGTGTCACCCACGTGCTGCGCGGCGAAGACCTGCTCTCGTCGACGCCGCGCCAGATCGCGCTGTACCACGCGCTCATCGACATCGGCGTGACCACGTTCGTGCCGCGTTTCGGCCATCTGCCCTACGTGATGGGCGACAAGAACAAGAAGCTCAGTAAGCGTGACGCCGAGGCGAACCTGTTTCTGCACCGCGACCGTGGATTCATCCCCGAAGGACTGCTCAACTACCTCGCCCTGCTGGGCTGGTCGCTCTCGCACGACCGCGACGTGTTCACGATCGACGAGTTCACGGCCGCGTTCGACGTCGTCAACGTCAACCCGAACCCGGCCCGGTTCGACCTCAAGAAGGCCGAATCCATCAACGGCGACCAAATTCGCCAGCTTGAAGCATCAGACTTTGCCGCACGACTGGTGCCCTACCTGGTGACCGCTGGCGTGCTTGGAGAGACGCCGACCGAGGCTGACCTGGCCCTGCTCGCCGAGGGCGCACCACTCATCCAGGAACGCATCGCCCTGCTCGGCGAAGCGCCCGCCATGCTCGGTTTTCTCTTCGTAAGCAGCGCCGACCTCATTCTCGAAGCGGATGCCCTCGCTTCCCTCCCGCAGAACGCCGCCGACATTCTCGGCGCAAGTCGTACCGCCCTGGAAGATATTCCTGCAGCGGAATGGACCACCGACCGGGTGCACACGCTGCTCGCCGAGATCCTCATCGAGGGCCTGGGACTCAAGCCGCGTGTTGCTTTCGGACCGCTGCGCGTCGCACTGTCGGGTCGCAAGATCTCCCCGCCGCTGTTCGAGTCGATGGAAATTCTCGGGCAGGCTGAAACTCTGGATCGCCTCGATCGGGCGCTGGCGGTAGTGACGGCCGCCTGACCGCGGGGCCGGAGGGGCTTCGACTCGCCGGGGGACACCTCGGTTTGGCCTCTCCAGCCCAAGTGGGCTAGGCTACTACTCGGCCCGATCTTCGGATTAGGCATTGGGGTATGGTGTAATTGGCAACACGGATGATTCTGGTTCATTTGTTCTTGGTTCGAGTCCAGGTACCCCAGCACTAGCCCCTGAGTTTCCGCGGAAACCAGGGGCATTTCTTGTTTCCAGACACAACGTTCACGCCCCAAAGTGCCTCTTTGGGTGCCAAAAACGACTTCCAGACGCCGTTTTGGCGGCAGCGATTGCGACTAGCCCGGCCACCTACGTGTCGCTTCGTACGAAGTCGGAATGCCGTATCGCAGCTTAATGTCATGACCGATGACGAAGCAGAAATCATGACCGGGCAACAGGTTGCCTACCTGTTGCAGGTCTCGCCCCGCACGCTCGAGGAGTGGCGTCAGACTCGCACCGGACCGCCGTATCGAGGCATGGGCCGTCATGTGAGATATATGCGCCGCGAGGTTCTCGCCTGGCGAATGCCGCCTTCGAGGCGTGGCGTACGGACATCCGCTCGGGCAGGTCGACCGTGCTGATCAGCGACTCGAACGAGACGGTCGCAGCGCTCAACGTGCGCGCTCGCACGAAACTGCTCCTGGAGGGCCGTGTCGATGCGCTGCACGAGGTCGCCCTGCACGACGGAACCCGCGCCGCCGTCGGTGACACGGTCATCACCCGCCGCAACGATCGGCGGCTGTATGCGTCCCGAAGCTGGGTGCGCAATGGCGACCGGTGGGCCGTGATCGGCCGTGGTCGAAACGGTCCCGTCGAGGTGCGGCGGCAGAGTCGGCGGTGGGGGAGCACGGTGCTGCTGCCCGCGTCGTACGTCGCTCAGCATGTCGAGCGGGGCTATGCGATCACGTCTCACAGGGCGCAGGGGATCACGACCGACACCGCGCACGTCGTCGTCGCGCCGAGCATGCCGCGCGAGAACCTCTACGTCGCGATGACGCGGGGACGCGAGGCGAATACCGCCTACGTCGCCGTCGACCGGCCCGACGTCGCCCACGTGGGGCTGCGGCCGGGTGACGCTGCGGGCGCGACGGCGCGCAGCATCCTCTGTGGCATTTTGCAGCACGTCGGCGCCGAGCTGTCCGCGCACGAGACGCTGGCGGCTGAGCAGGATGCCTGGGGATCGGTGGCGCAACTCGCAGCGGAGTACGAGACCCTCGCGGCGGCCGCGCAGCACGACCGGTGGGCTTCTCTCGTGCGAGCGAGCGGTCTGTCGCCTCGGCAGGTTTTGGATGTGGTCCACTCGGATGCCTTCGGCCCGTTGAGCGCAGAGCTGCGGCGAGCCGAGGCTCACTTCGTCGACGTGGCGAGCCTGCTGCCTCTAGTGGTTGCGGCGCGCGGGTTCGAGGATGCCCAGGACATCGCGGCGGTGCTGCGAGCCCGGGTCGCGGCGGTCGTGTCGCGGGATACCGGCGCGGGGCGTACGCGCCGTGCACCGATGCTCGTTGCTGGGCTCATCCCTCGTGCTCTCGGGCCGATGGATGCTGCCATGTACCAGGCGTTGATCGAGCGCGCCAACCTGATCGAGTCGAGGGCGGCCGCTGTACTCGACCGGGCGATACTCGCGGGGGAGCCGTGGACCTGAGTTCTTGGCACCGCGCCGCGGGGTTCGGCATCCGTCGAGTGGCACCAGAACGGATGCGCCGTCGCGGCCTATCGAGACCGCTACGGCATCACCGGCGCGCGTGCACTTGGCGCGGCTCCGGAGTCGATAGCGCAGAAACTTGATGCAGTAAACGCTCATACCGCTCTGAAGAGGGCAGAGCGTTTCGCAGATGGCTTATTGTCAGGCGTACCCAGACGGGCGTTCACGAAGGCACTGACTCGGTAGTTAGTTTCACTTGCGGTTGGCTCTGGGCCCATCTGGCATACTCCTACCGCACCTCTTGATCGGTGGAAGTGGTCGGTGAATTGGTGGGTTGGATTGGGCATACGCCAGATCAGACGCAGTCGATGCAACTTGGTCTCTCCGCCTTGACGCGGTAAGGCCGCGCGATCATCGACGATCACGGTCAGTCGGTGAGCGTGCCCCTTCACCGAAGACGTAGTGCAATTAAATGCACTGCTAGTGCATATACTAATGTCTGGAATCAAACGCACGATCGTAAGACTCGTCTGGTGTGGCGATGCCGTTGCACCGGCTCCTGGATGTCGGAAACCGGAACGGTGAACTCTGACACTCAGTCGTCACCCGATCCCGCCCTCGCAGCACTTACCCCAGAACACCATCGGAACACTCATGCACGTGGACAAACTCACTCTCGCCTCGACAATCGGCACGCGAATCCGCCGTGAGCGGCTGGCTCGGGAGTGGACACTGGATCGTCTTGCCGATGCAGCCAGCGTCAGCCGCCGCCAAGTGGTGAATATTGAGCAAGGCGAAACGAACCCCAGTATCGGCACACTGCTGAGCATGAGCGACGCTCTTGGAATTTCCCTGTCGCAGCTTGTTGAGCCACCGTCGTCCGGCTTAGTGACAATCACTCGCGCGGGCGACGGCGCAGAACTGTGGACCGGAGAATACGGGGGCCGCGGCGTGCTGCTCGTGAGCACGACGTTCCCCGACGTAGTGGAGTTGTGGGACTGGCGGATGAATCCCGGCGAGCGTCACGAAAGCAAACCGCACCACCGTGGAGCCCGGGAGTTGTTGAGAGTCACCAGCGGCGTGGTGACACTGGACGTCGGGGGTGATCGCAACGAGCTTGCTGCCGGTGACGCGATCATGTTTCGGGGCGATGTACCGCACACATACGGCAATGAGGGCGCTGAGCCGGCGCAGTTTGTATTGACCGTCTACGATCCGGCTGGCTCAGGCGGCTCGGGTGCGAAGCGCACGACCAGTGCCCCGGACTTGGCGCAATCATGAGCGCGCGGGCGCCGCTTACGCTTGCAGTTCCCCCGTGGTCACTGGCGGTGACGGCGATGCTCTCCGTTCAGCTCGGTTCGGCGTTGTCCGTCGGCCTGATTGACGCTGTTGGGCCTGCAGGGACGGCGTGGCTCAGGCTCAGCATGGGCGCGATCGTATTCCTCATCCTCGCCCGCCCACCGCTGCGGTCCCTTCGGCGCCCGGACGTGCCCGCGATCCTATTTCTGGGCATTGCTACGGGTGTGATGACCGTCTCCTTTCTGGCAGCGATCGAGCGCATCCCGCTCGGTACCGCAGTCGCTATCGAGTTCCTGGGTCCGCTCACGGTGGCCGCCGCACGCAGCCGCACCGCGCGAGCGTTGACGTGGCCGGGCCTGGCCCTCCTCGGGGTCGTGCTTCTCACTGAACCGTGGCAGGGTGCCGTCGACTTTGTCGGGATCGGATTCGCCGCCATTGCGGGCGCCGGCTGGGGCGGCTACATCCTGCTGACCCAGCACGCTGGCAATCGCTTCACTGGGATCCAGTCGCTCTCTATGACCATCCCCATCGCCGCAGTGACCGCCGCGATTGTTGGGATCCCGCAAGCGTCCGGCCATCTCAGTCTCGGCGTCTTCGTCGCGGCCGCTGGTCTTGCCCTGCTGCTGCCCGTAATCCCGTTCGCACTGGAGATGCTCGCCCTGCGCCGTATGACAGCGACCTCGTTCGGAACCCTGATGGCGGTGGAGCCGGCCATAGGTCTGCTGCTCGGCTTGTTGGTACTGAGCCAGCTGCCCTCGGTCGTGCAGATCGTCGGTATTCTGCTCGTCGTCCTCGCTGGCGCCGCTTCACAACGCGGCGGACGCCGCAACATCATCATCCACGATGACCTTGTCTCCGAGACCGGGCTGGCCTGAGAAGGAGAACTCTGTGTATACCCCGCGACACAACCTCGTCACGGACGAGGCCGCCATTCGCAGCATGGTTGCCGCCGTGCGCACCGCATGGTTCGTCACCGCCGACTCGGACGGAGTACCGCAAGCGACGTTCCTGCCGATCATCTGGCGGGAGGACTCCGTCATCATGCACCTGGCGCGCGCCAACCGGCACTGGCGGTCGCTGGCTCCGGCAAGCCCGGCGTTACTGATCGTCACCGGCCCCGACGCGTACATCTCCCCGAGCTGGTACGAGCAGAAGCGCATCGACGGGCGGGTCGTGCCGACCTGGGACTACACGGCCGTCCACCTTACCGGTACCGCCACAGTCCACGACGACCCCGAATGGTTGCGGACCGCGGTCACCGAACTCACTGACGCGCACGAGACCGGTCGGGACCATCCGTGGGCGGTCTCCGACGCGCCGGCGGACCACATTGACTTTGAACTGAGCGGCATTGTCGGCATCGAAGTGACCGTCACCCGAATAGAGGGTAAGGCGAAGCTCAACCAGAACTATTCAGAGGCGGACCGACGCGGAGCAGCCAGCGGCCTCGCCGGCGAGGTCTTCACCGACGCCCCGATCGTCGGTCAGCAGATTGCGGCCACGCTCCAAGACTGATGCAAAACCTGTCGCACCGGTCGTCCGGGCCCGATTTCAGGCAATCCCGCTCAAGATGACAGGTGGATAGTGGCGTCATGAATCCAGACGCCAACGAGAAGCCAAACGGTTCCACCAAAGTCGATGACGAGAAGAAGGCACAGGCCGAATCACTCCCGGACGGCTCGCAGAGTGACGGCACGGCCGGGAGCGATAACGACACTGCTTCGGGCGGACCCGCAGAATGAGCCGCACGTGCCGTCCCCGTACCCGGACGGCACGAAACCTTTCTCAGATAGCAGCGTCCGGGATGAGTTTCTCGGCACGGTAGCGGTCGAACAGCGACGTGAAAGAGTCGACTGTGCGGTGGTGCGGTGTGAAGCCGGCGAGGCGGCTTTTAGTGATGTCGGTGAAGACTTCGATATTGCGGCCGAGGTCCGCATCGGTGTGCCACCACGACGCGATGCGCCCCAGGTCGGGCTCGACAAGGCCGTGCTCCCTTGCGATATCTGTCCAGACCGGTTCCATGTCGGCCATCTGTACGTCGAGTGGGCGCGGCGCGTCAACGAATCCTTCAGGTTCGACGCCGAAGTAGGCGGCGATCTTCGGCGACATCGCGCGCCAGCGGAAGACGTCACCGTTGACCACGTTGAACGCTTCGTTGGCACCGGCATCCGTTGTTGCGGCCCAGACCATCTGTTCGGCGAGGATCGTCGCATCCGTCATATCGGTCACACTGTTCCACTGCGTCTCGCTGCCGGGGAACACGAACGGAATACCCAGATGCTTGCACAGGGAAGCTTGGGCGGCGAGGGTGAGACCCATGTTCATGAGGTTGCCGACCGCGTGGCCGATCACGGTGTGCGAGCGGTGCACCGACCAGGTGAATCCTTGGCGAGCGGATGCCGCGAACAGCTCGTCCTCCTGCGCGTAGTAGAAGTTGGCCACGTCGAGGCGCGGTTCGTCCTCGCTGAACGGGGTGTCAGGCATGGTGCCCTGCCCGTAGGCCTCGAACGGGCCAAGGTAGTGCTTGAGCCCGGTGACAAGGGCGACATGTCGAACGGGCGCGTGGGCGAGCGCGGCGAGGAGGTCGCGCACCATGCCGGCGTTCACCTCGATGTTGAGTTCCTCGGTGGCTTGGAGAGACCACGCCGTGAAGAACACCTGATCGGGCTTCTCGTTGGCCAGTGCTCGGTGGAGGTCGGCGGGGGACCGCAGGTCGGCTTGGATCCAGCGCACGCCGGGCAGGTCACGGCCGACGCGGCGGGCCAAGGCGAGCACATTCCAACCCTCGGCGGAAAGCTGGTCGACGACGGCGGAGCCGGTGATGCCGGAAGCTCCCACGACGAGGGCGGTGCGGGAGTGGGGCTGGGTCGAGGTAGTCATTACTGGGTGCAACCACCAGGGGTGGCGGGTATTCCGCTCTTGTGAGTGACAACGCTCTTGATTACGCCCGTCGACTGCGGCCGGCCGGCAAACTCGCCGGTCGACAGCGTTGGGTCAGCTGAGGGCTGCCCTCAAAGACAATCGCTCGGCGTCCGCGCCCAGACCACGGTGGCCAGGATGGTCATGGGCAGCTGGGCGCAAGGCGGTGTAGGGGCGCGCAGGGAGCATCCGCTTTGAAATGTGTGTGGCACTTTCGCCTGCGGGCGGCCGATTCTACAGTGATGGTAGGCAATCTCTATAACGCTCGATGGCTCGGTGCGATGGTATGACTTTCAGTCCTTCAGGTTCTTGTTGCCGAACATCTGAAAGGTCGCGCCATGTTCGAACTCATTCTGGCCGCCACCGCCCGCAGCTACTTCTTCCTGCGCCGGTTCATGCCGACCGCCATCGTGATCGACGCCATCAATACGCGGCGTGGGCTGAAGTGGGGCGTGCCTGCGATGCTGCTAGCGTTCCCGTATGCGCTCGCTGCAATCTATTGCCGAGCTCAGGTAGATGACGGTGGTTCCGGTTGGCTGAACCTGCTCGTGATTTTGTGTCTTTGGGATACCTTGAAGCTTCTTCTGATCGGGCCGATCAGCCTGCTGAAGTTGATCGCGGTACGCGTTCGCGAAGCAGTGGCACGCCGTCGCAGGACCAGGACGCTGCTCGCCGACGGCGTTGAGCCCTTCGGTGAGCGGATGCTCGCAGGCTGACAACCAGGCCCGACTTGCCCTAGAATATGATTTAGCAGTCATATTTGGAGGTGAGGTTCTCATGGCCGTCTCATCCACTCTCGTGCGGGCCGCTCGTCGGAGTAAACATCTCACGCAGGCGAGGTTGGCAGAGCTCACGGGCATCGATCAGGCCAGCGTCTCCCATCACGAGCGCGGACGAGACGCGGCGTACAGCACGGTTGATCGGCTGCTCGCCGGCGCCGGGCACCGCCTCTATGCCGCTCCCACACGTCGAGACGACGCGGCCAGCGCGGCAGAAGCCATTCGTGAATACCTTCGGGTCGACGACGCCGACCGGGCGCTCCGGGCGCTCATCCAGCTCAACGATAACCTCACCGCCGAACACGGACTCGTTCGAGGAATTCTTGGGCTGACGGAGCCCGAACCGACCGGAGATCCCGTGTGGGATGCCGCCATCGCGGCCCTGGTCGCGTGGAGGCTCAATGAGGAACGCGTTCCTCTCCCTGAATGGGTGAACAACCCGGATCGCAAGCTCTCCGTACCTGTCGCCTTCCGCGTCGACCCGGCCGACCCCTCGCCCGAACCCGGTGATGTGCCCAACGAATTCGCCGAACGCGGCATCCTGGCGTGGGCCGACACCTTCGCGAGCGTTTGATGTCAGGTACTGCCCTCGACCGTGGCGACATCATTATCGGTCTGCGTGAGCTTGTTGCCGAACTTCGTGATGCGGGCGAGGTGGCTGGGATTCGGCTCGTCGGCGGGGCCGCACTCGCCCTGCGCTACTTCGACCGGGGCACCACGCAGGACTTAGATGTCCTTCATGTTCATCCCGGCTCGGACGAGTCCGTCGCAGCCGCGGCGGGGCGGGTCGCCTGGCGGCACGGGTGGGATGCGCACTGGCTGAACTTCGAGGTCACGAACGCCGACGCCATCCCCACTCTCGGCCGCGCCATCGAATGGGAGACGATTTACGATCAGGGCGGCATCGTCATTGAGGTGGCATCAAAAGAGGCGATGCTGGCCATGAAACTCCGAGCAAACCGGCCCGGGCGCGATACCCGCGACATCCGCCTCCTGCTCGCTCTGTGTAATATCTCCACGATCGCGGACGCGGAGCAGTTCTACGAGGAGTTCTATCCGGGCGACCTTCTCGTGCCACGGGCAGAGATGATCGTGACGGCAATCCTCAGCGGCGAACCAACACCGGTTCCCCCGTCTCCTGGTCCGGTCGAAATCTGACGCGAGAGCCGACACTCATTGGCCACCACTCGTGAAGGTTTTTGCATTCTCATCTGGCCCCACCGCCCGACCTAGCATGAAACGTTTTTCTCGTCAGCGATGGCAAGAGTGGGCGCGTTGAAAATCTCGTGGAGCCAGGAGTCCGAGAACGGGTGAGCGTCGTCGCACGACGCGAGCGCGACTCGCTGACGGCGGGGGAGCGTTGACTATCCGGTGCTCGCGACAAGTCGACACTGACAGCACGTCACGGTCGGCGCACCTCTCGTTAGCGGCATGATTGGCGCACCCACGACCGCGCACAAGAGGCTTCACCATGACGATCTCGCAGGAGCAGTTCGACGACCTGCTCAGCCGCACCGCGCTGGCTGCGCTGTCCTACTATCCGGAGACCGCCGTCGATGATGACGGCCACAATCTGGAGAACGACATCGCGTACTGCCGGGAGCCCATCGCCGGGATCGCGGACGAAGACGCCGAACGGCTCCGCATTGCGGTCGGGCGAGTGATCACGAATCCGACGGCGCATCGCTCTGAAATCCTCGCGCTGGTCATCGAGCTGGCTCCGTCGCCTGCCGAGGAGCCGCGATCGTGAACGACCCATCTGAGGAAGGCGCCGCGGCGCGGAAGTCGCTGGCGGAGCATCCGTCTGTCGGTGATTCGGCGGAGAAGCGGCGTCAGTATGTGGCGGCGAACCGCGACCGGATCCGCGAGTTGAATCGGCTCTGGCGGTCCGAGCATCTCGATCGGGCCCGGGAGCTCAATCGGGATTCGATGCGTCGGGCCGCGGCTCGCCGGCATCGGGAGGCGGAGGTGCGGGCGCGGGGGAGGGAGCGGGCGAAGCGGTGGCGGGTGGAGCATCCGGAACGTCGGCGTGAGTATCAGCAGCGGTGGGTGGCGGAGAATCGCGAGAAGGTGCGCGAGTACTACAACCGCGACTACGAGGCCCATCGCGACGAGGTGAACACCCGGGCCGCGGCCAGGCGGGATGCCGACCCGGAGCGCACGAAGCAGATCACCCGGCAGTGGGCCGAGCGCAACAAGGAGCAGCGTGCCGAGTTGCAGCGCAATCGGCGGAGTGATCCCGAGGTCTACCAGTCCGAGCTGGAGGCCAACGCCGCAGCGCGACGGCTGAAGCGCAGCCAGAGTCGGGCCGGCCTCCCGCCGAAGCGTATTCACATGGCCACCGCGGCTGAGCGTCGGGCCAACGAGCGCGAGGCCGACGCGTATTTCAATGACCCGTCGCGGCCCGAGCATCTGCGGCAGTTCACCGTGTTTGCCGAATCGCTCACCGAGCACATGCTCAAGAACGGTGCTCGCATGCGCGAGTTCGCCGAGGCCTACGTGGAGCGCAGGGCTCGAATGGGACTCCCGCCCGTGCCGGTTGAAAACATCGTTTACGCCCGCGCCGTCGAGATAGTTGCAGTGCGGATGCGCCGGGTCGACCTGCTGACCGGCCGCGACGTCGCGGCGGCCGTGCGGAGTACCAGGGCAGAGGTCCGGAGGGAGGAACGGCAACGGCAGTTCGATGGACTCGTGAGAGCTGTCGTGGTGCAGGTGCACCGCAATAGGGCTCGGCTGGCCGCCGAGGCAACGATTGAGAATCAGGCGAGATCCCATCGGGGCAAGCCGAACGCGCCAATAGAGGACTTGGCCGTGCAACTCGCAATGCGTGAGGTCGTTGCGGGCGTGCCTAAAGGCAGACTGACGATCGACGATGCACGAAACGCTGCACGCCTCGCGACACTCCGGACGGCGTTGTATCGCCAAGTTCGCGCCGACGCAGTGAAAGATCCGGTGTGCCGACTGCCTGGATAGGTGACCGGTGACTTGCGGTCAAAGGTCGCGGGTCGAAGCGACTGCGAGAGGCCGGGAATTACTCGGGTTTGCGGTATCCGAGGGTGCGAGAGATCTCGTCGGCTTTTGCACGCACGTTGGCACCGAGCCGGTCCAGGCCGGCCAGATCGAATCGCTCGCGCGGCGTCGAGACGCTCATGCCCGCTACGACCCTGCCGCTGCTGTCCATGATGGGCGCGCCGACGCAGCAGATGCCCGGTTCGTTCTCCTCCAGGTCGGTGCTGAATCCGCGTGAGCGGTCCTGAGTCAGTGTTGCTTGGAGCGCCACAGCATTGACCGCCTCCACGCGTCGGCTGTTGGTTTCCCGCAGAACATTGTCGAGAACCTCCGTCGAGGCGTAGGCGAGAAATGACTTGCCGATGGCGGTACTGAAGGCGGGGCCGGTGCCGCCGACCTGCGAGACCATGCGTACGCGTCGGGTGCTGTCGATCTTGTCGATATAAACGATCTGGGGGGATGCAAGCACGCCGAGGTGGCAGGTTTCATTCGTTTCATCGCGCAGGGAGACCAGGAAAGGGCGGGCCTCACTGCGCACATCGAGGCCATCGAGAAACGCGCCGGACAGAACGAGGGTCGCGGCGCCAAGCGCCTGCAAGCCGTCTGGGGTCTCACGCACCAGGTTGCGCTTGCGCAGCGTGGCGAGAAGCCGGTGAGCGGTCGTCATGGTGATGCCCGTCTCGCGGGAGAGTTCGGCGAGGCCGATTCCCTGCGGATGCGCGGCAAGCGTGAAGAGGATGTGACCGGCGCGGTCGACCGCGCCGAGGCCTTCTGGTCCCTTGCGCTCCGGTGCCGCATGCGGCTGGTCGGTGTTCGGGGTCATTCGCTTGTCCAGTGCTCGCAACGGCATACTTCGATCGCTTCCACTCTATCGACCGCCTAAGCACCCGGCCAAGTTGAGAATATAGATTGCTAGTTACTGTTGTGGAATGCTCTTTCACAAAGTACAGTGATGATTCGGATCTGGCGGAGAGTTCACGCGGACCGGGTCAAAAGAGAGATACGACAGAGCCGTCATTCCTCGTCTGAATTGCCCGGCGTCGACAGGCTCACGCATCAAGGGGAAGAGACGAAAATGAAAACCACCAAGATTCTCGGATTGAGCATGACGGCTTTGCTTTCGGTCTTCATGTTGGCCGGTTGCAGCGCGGCCGCCTCAGACGGCGATGCGGCTGTGAACACCACGGTGTTGAAAGTGGCCTTCAACCAGAACGCGTCGCATCCGCAGGCCGTCGCCATTCTCGAGCTGAGCGACAAGCTCAAGGACGCCACCGACGGAGCCTACGAACTCGAGCTCTTTCCCGACGAACAACTCGGATCTCAGGCCGAGACCATCGAACTGGTGCAAACCGGTGCCGTCGATATGGCGATTGTGGCTGGCCCGTTGATGGAAGCCTTCAATGCCGACTTCGCTGTGCTCAACCTCCCATACCTGTACGACTCGGCCGAACACCAGATGTCGGTGCTCAACGAGCCCGACGTGACCGGCGACCTGTACAGCTCGCTCGCCGAGACGGAGACCCTGAGTGTTGTCGGCGCGTATCACGGCGGAGTCCGCAACGTGTACACCGTCGATGGCCCGATCGAAACGCCAGCCGACCTGGCCGGACAGAAGATCCGCGTCATCGCCTCGGACACCAACGTTTCCATGATGGAACTTATGGGCGGCGTCGGTACCCCGCTGGCCCAGGGCGAGGTCTACACGGCCATCCAGTCGGGTGTGCTCGACGGCGGCGAGAACAACGAGCTGATCTTCGCCGACCTGGCGCACTCCGAGATTGCGCCGTTCTATTCCTATACGAAGCACCTCATGATTCCTGACTACCTCGTCGCGAACTCCGACGTGCTCGCCGCGTTCAGCGACGCCGATCGCGCCACCTTCGACTCCCTATTTGCCGAATCGGTCGATAGCGAGCTCGCTGCCTTTGACGAGATGGTCGTGGCCGCCAAGACAAAGGCTGAGGCAGCCGGAGCCGAGTTCAACGAGGTGGACATCGACGCATTCCGTGACGCCGTTGCACCGCTGCTCAAGGACAAGATCAACAATGATGTGACCCAGGCGATCTTCGACAAGATCGAAGCCGCCCGCTAACGAGCGCCGCCGCTGCGATGGAAAGCAAGTGAAATGACCAAGCTCAAACAAGCCATCGACCGCGTGCTGCGAACAATTTGCATTGCGTTGTTCACCGCGCTGATACTCCTCGCCAGCTGGCAGGTGATCACCCGGGTCGTTCTCAATGACCCAAGCGTGTGGACCGAAGAGGCCGCCCGATACACATTTATCTGGCTCAGCCTGATCGGAATCTCGATCGCTACCGGTGAACGTGCCGACGTGGCCATCGACTTCGTCGTGCGCAAGCTTCCCGTCGCCGCGCAGCGGTGGGTCACCGCTGTGGCCTACCTCACCGCCTTGGCCTTCTCTACGATCATCATGATCTGGGGCGGCTACCTGAACGTTGTTCTCGGCTGGAACCAGGCCAACCCGGTGTTGCCGGTGAGCCAGGGAATGCTCTACCTAGCTGTACCGATCGCCGGGCTGCTACTCACGTTCTACCTCTGCTACCACTTCATACTCATCATCTCGGCCCGCGAAGACGCCTCAGCGCCCGAAGAAATGCAGGTCGAACTGTGAGTGACGCCCTGATCGTTTCGATCATTCTCATCGGCGGCATGGTGCTGTTGCTCACCATCGGCGCCCCGATCAGTATCAGTGTCGGTCTGCCGTCTGCCATCTCCACGATTTACGTTCTCGGATTCGAGAACGGTGCCATCGCCTCGGCCCAACGCCTGTTCAACGGCGTCAATTCGTTTGCACTCCTCGCCATACCGTTTTTCATCCTGGCCGGGGTGATAATGAATAACGGAGGCATAGCCATCCGTTTGATCAATCTGGCCAAGGTGATGGTCGGGCGAACGCCGGCACCGTTGATTCAGACCGGCGTTCTGGCGAGCATGCTGTTCGGCGCGGTCAGCGGTTCGGCCGTGGCGACCGCCGCGGCTGTCGGCTCGACCACTTCACCGATCATGGCCAAGCAGGGGTATGACCGTGCCTTCGGTGCTGCGGCCAATGTGGCTGCCGCTCCGAGCGGACTGCTCATTCCGCCGAGCAACACCCTCATCATCTACGCGCTGGCGAGCGGCGGCACCTCGGTCGGGGCACTCTTTTTGGCCGGCTACATCCCCGGAATTCTGTGGGGACTTACCTGCATGATCGTGGTCTACTTCTACGCCCGTCGCCACCCCGAACTCAAGGCTGCGGCCTGGGCCACCCCGCGCGAGGCCCTCAAGGTGTTCGTGCAGGCTCTGCCGTCGCTCAGCCTGATCGTGATCGTTATTGGCGGCATCGTCGGGGGCATCTTCACCCCCACCGAAGGCGCGGCCGTTGCGGTGGTCTATTCCCTGCTGCTGTCGTTCATCTACCGCACCATCAAATTCGCCGACCTGCCGGGTATTCTGCTCGCGGCCACCCGCACCAGCTCGGTCGTTATTTTTCTGATAGGTGTGTCGACGATCATGTCGTGGGTGATGAGTTACACCCGCATTCCCACGCTTCTCGCTGAGTCTCTGTTTGGATGGACGGACAGCAAAATCGTCGTGCTGCTCATCAGGATGATCGTGCTGCTGATCATCGGTATCCCGCTCGACGCGACTCCGGCGATTTTGATCTTCACGCCTATCTTCCTGCCGATCGCCATGAGCTACGGCGTCGACCCGGTGCACTTCGGCATCATGATGGTCTTCAACCTGTCGATCGCCGTGATCTCGCCGCCATCCGCTCCGGTGCTCTTCGTCGGCGCGCAGGTCGCGGGTGTGCCGATCGAGCCGGTCATCGTCAAGCTGCTGCCGTTCTTAGCCGCGCTCATCGTGCTTCTCTTCATCATCACCTTCGTGCCGGACCTCTCCCTATGGCTGCCGCGCCTGCTCGGATTCATGCCTTAGTTCGCACTACTTTCACAATCAAGACGGTCCTGACCGAAAGGCTCCTTGCATGCGAGACACCAAGTACCGGCACGTCGCCGACCTGCTGCGCGATTCCTTCACGGGTCTCGCCGACGGGAGCCGGCTTCCGTCGGAAAAGGAGCTCGCGAAACACTACGACGTGAGCCTCATGACCATTCGACGTGCCATGGAAGTTCTCGACACCGAAGGGTTCGTCAACCGCATCGTGGGTAGCGGAACCTTTGTGCAACGTCGCATCGTAGCCAAAGGCGACGTTCTCACGTCGTTCTCGGAAGACATGCGCATGCGCGGCCTCGAGCCGTCGACGCGCCTGATCGGGTTTGAAATCGTTCCGGCAGCGGATGACGTCGTGCGCGATCTGCGACTACGTTCCTCAGAGAAGGTAGTTGCGATCGAACGTCTCCGCCTGGCGGATGGCCTGCCGATGTGTCTCGAGGTCGCGCATCTCCCGGCACGGTTTGCCCAGGCCCTCGAGTCAGGTGACCTCAACGGCTCGCTGCACGAACTGCTCAGCGCCAGCGGCACGGTTATCTTGACCGGCACCCGGCGCATCCGCGCGGTATCGGTTGGCGACCGGGTGGCCACCCTGCTCGGCCTCACCGGGTCAGAGCCCGCCCTGCAGATCGTGCAGGTGTTCTTCGACGCCCAGGCACGACCGGTGGAACGCTCCAGTTCGCTGTTTCGCGCCGACCGCTACGAAGCGTTCTCCCGAGTGCGCAAAGCGGATGCCCGCAAACCCGTCGACGCACCCACCGACTGACCCCCATTACCTCAAACAATTCAGCACAGTAGACAAGGACGAACGATGCAAAGTGCAAGCTACATTGGCCAGGGCGCAATTGACATCGCCACGATTGATCCGGTTGCTCCGGCAGCCGGGCAGGTTCAGATCGCGGTCGCCTACACGGGCCTCTGCGGCACCGACCTGCACATTCTGCACGGCAACATGGACTCGCGGGTCGAGCTGCCGGCGATCATCGGCCATGAAATGTCGGGCCGCATCGCCGCCATCGGTGCTGGCGTCACCGAATGGGCCATTGGTGACCCGGTCACCGTGATGCCGTTGGACTGGTGCAACGACTGCCCGGCCTGCCGAGCTGGCAACCAGCACGTGTGCCAAAACCTCAACTTCATCGGCATCGACTCGCCCGGATCGCTGCAGGAACGCTGGAACGTTCCCGAAAACGTCGTGGTGCGTCTACCTGAAGGGCTTCGCCTCGATTACGCTGCGCTCGTCGAACCGGTCGCGGTTGCGGTGCACGACGTACGCCGTGCGTCGATCGTGGCCGGCGAGAAGGCGGTCGTCATCGGCGGCGGCCCGATCGGTGTACTCATCGCGACGACGGCCCGTCACTTTGGTGCCGAGGTCGTCGTGATCGAACTCGACGACAAACGCAGGGCTGCGGTCGAAAGCCTGGGCTTCGAGGTGCTCGATCCGAAGACCGTCGACCAGGTCGAATGGGTCACGAACTGGACCGGGGGAGCAGGCGCAGATGTCGTTTTCGAGGTCTCGGGAGCGGCATCCGCTGTTCTCGGAGCGACCGGCCTGTGTAAGGTTCGCGGTCGCCTCGTCGTGGTCGCGATTCACCCGCAACCGCGACCAATCGACCTGCAGCGTCTGTTCTGGCGCGAACTCACGATCATCGGTGCCCGGGTCTACGAACGCATCGACTTTGAAAAGGCGATCGAGATGGTCGCGGCCGGTGTCGTGCCGGCCAGCCTGCTGATCACCCGCATCGAACCGCTTGAGAACACCGCCGCGGCGTTTGAGGCCCTCGCCTCGGGTCAAGCCATGAAGATTCTGATCGATTGCCAGCCAGCGTCGATCGCCCACGCAACCGCAGGAGCACACCAATGACTACGAATCCCTTTGACCTGACAGGCAAGGTCGCCGTGGTAACCGGAGCTCGTCGTGGTATCGGCATGGCGATGGCCGAGGGTCTCGCCGCAGCCGGGGCGGACATCATCGGTGTCAGCGTGAACCTCGAACCGACCGGCAGCGAGATCTCCCGTCGCGTCGAGGCGCTCGGTCGCAGTTTCACCGCATACCAGACCGATTTTGCCGACCGCGTGGCCGTGACCGCGCTCGGTGAGCAGCTGGCCGCCCGCCAGGTCGACATCTTGGTCAACAACGCTGGAACGATTCGTCGTGCCCCGGCCGCCGAGCACTCGGACGAATTCTGGGATGAAGTCCTGGCGGTGAACCTGTCATCGCAGTTCGTGTTGAGCCGCGCCGTGGGCGCTTCCATGCTCGCCCGCGGGAGCGGAAAGATCATCTTCACCGCCTCCCTTTTGAGCTTCCAGGGCGGCCTCAACGTGCCCGGCTATGCGGCAGCAAAGTCAGGAGTGACCGGACTGGTCAAGGCTCTATCCAACGAGTGGGCCGGCCGCGGCGTCACCGTAAACGCTATCGCCCCCGGCTACATCGCCACCGATAACACCCAGGCCCTGCAGGACGACGAGAACCGATCGCGGTCGATTCTCGAGCGCATCCCGGCCGGCCGATGGGGAGCCGCCGGCGACCTCGCTGGCGCTACGGTGTTCTTGGCCAGCAGCGCATCGGACTACGTCACAGGCATCACCCTGCCGGTCGACGGCGGATGGCTCGGGCGATGACCGCCCTTCTTCGTCTGGAACAACTCGGCGTCATTCCGGTAGTCGTGCTCGATGATGTCGTACGGGCTGACGACCTGGCGGATGCCCTCGTGGCCGGCGGTCTACCGGTTGCCGAGATCACCCTGCGCACTGGCGCCGGCTTGGCAGCGATTCGCAGCGTCGCAGCCCGGGGTGATGTGCTCGTTGGCGCCGGCACCGTACTCACAGCCGACGACGTCGACCTGGTCGTTGACGCCGGCGCTACCTTCGTAGTCAGCCCGGGCCTCAGCCTCGCTGTCATCGAACGCTGCGCCGCCCGAGGCGTTGCCGTGCTGCCAGGCATCGCCACTGCAACCGAACTCCAGGCCGCGGTCGTTGCCGGGCTTGATCACGTCAAATTCTTTCCGGCTGGAAAGTCAGGCGGGCGGCCAATGATCGAGACCCTCGCTGAGCCCTTTTCGACAGTGCGATTCATGCCGAGTGGTGGTGTCAGCGCCGATAATCTGGCGGACTACCTCGCCAGCCCCACGATTTTTGCCGCCGGTGGTAGCTGGATGGCCAGCCGCGCGCATATTGCGGCGGGAGAGTTCGAGACGATAGCCCGGCTCAGCCGGGCGGCCGTTGACGTGGTGGCCCGGGTACGGTCTGGGGCGCTCGCGTGACGCAGCTGCGCATCCGCTCGGCTGCGGCTTGCCGTTACGACGCCATCTCGCTGGGCGAGGTCATGCTCCGCTTCGATCCGGGAGAAGGCCGTATCCGCACGGCTCGCAGTTTCAACGTGTGGGAGGGCGGCGGCGAATACAACGTGGCCCGCGGACTGTCGCGCACCTTCGGCCAACGCACGGCCGTGGCCACCGCGCTCGTCGACAACGAACTCGGCCGGCTCACCGAGAACCTGATCCTGGGCGGCGGAGTCGACACCGCCCTTATCAACTGGCTTGACTTCGACGGCGTCGGGCGCACCGCACGCAACGCACTCAACTTCACCGAACGCGGGTTCGGCCTGCGCGGCGCCATGGGCGTCTCGGATCGCGGGCACAGCGCAGCGTCGCAGCTCACACCCGACAGTTTCGACTGGGACCACCTGTTTGGTGAAATCGGCGTGCGGTGGCTGCATACCGGCGGCATCTTTGCAGGGCTCTCCGACACGACCGCCGCCACAGCCATCGCGGCGATGACGGCCGCTCGCCGCCACGGCACCATCGTGTCGGTTGACCTCAACTTTCGGCCGAGCCTATTCACCGGTGCAGGGGACGAAGCGCGCGCCACCCGCGTGTTCACCGCGCTCGCTGAGCACGCCGACGTGCTCATCGGCGGGGCCACCGACTTCACCGATCGACTTGGGATTGCTGAGCCCGACGGAGCCCCCGCCGATCGGCTGGACCTGTTGGCCGCTCGCGTGGTTGAAAAATTCGCCGGGGTCAGCCTCGTGGCGTCGACAGTTCGCCGGGTGCGTTCGGCTTCGGTTAACGACTGGAGCGCGCGCGCCCTCGGCCGAGACGGCCAGAAGGTCCTCTCTCGAGCGTTCGACGACCTGGAAATCATGGACCGCGTCGGCGGTGGCGACGGGTTCGTCTCGGGCCTGGTCTACGGTCTGCTGCAGGGCAAGCCTCTCGCCGAAGCGCTGGAATTCGGCGTCGCGCACGGTGCCCTCGCCATGACCACACCCGGAGACAACTCCATGGCGTCACTCGCTGAGGTCGCGGCGCAGGTCAGCGGCACCGGCTCACACGTCCAGCGCTGAGTGCGGGCGCTCCCGATCGGGAGCGCCCGCAGGGCGTGCTATAGCAGGTCGGCGGGGTGCACGTGATCCATATCGTCGAAGGACTTGTTCTCCCCGGCCATCGCCCAGACGAACGAGTAACTTCCCGTACCGAAACCGCAGTGCAGCGACCAGCTCGGGGAGATGACTGCCTGCTGGTTGGCGACCACAATGTGTCGACTCTCTGTCGGCTCGCCGAGAACGTGAAAGACCCGCTGCTCGGCGTCGACGTCGAAGTACAGGTAACACTCGGTTCGGCGGTCGTGGGTGTGCGGCGGCATGGTGTTCCACATACTCCCGGTGGAGAGCTCGGTGACGCCCATGACGACCTGGCAGCTCTGTACGCCGTCGGCGTGGATGTACTGGTTGATGGTGCGCTCGTTCGAGCTCTCTGGGGCGCCGAGATTGCGCACAGCACCCTCCCCGCGTGGCACCAGAACGGTTGGATAGCTCGTGTGTGCGGTCGCCGAGAACAGGTAGAACGCGGCCGGGTCGGCGGCACTGGCGCTCGCGAAGCTCACGTCGACGGCGCCTCGACCGATATACAGGCAAGCGCCCTTCTCGAGCAGGTAATCCTGGCCATCAACACTGATGGTCCCGGCGCTTCCGACATTGACGATTCCAGCTTCGCGGTTGTCGAAGAAGTTCGTGCTGCGCAGGGCGTCAAAACTCGTCAAGCGGATGCTGCCGCCGACCGGCCGCGCGCCCGCCAGCACGACCCGGTCCTCGTGGGTATAGGTCGCACGCAGCTCGTCGTCGGCAAACAGGTCGGTGACGAGGTAATTCGCGCGAAGCGCTGCCGTGTCAAAAGTTTTGATCTGAGCCGGGTTGGTGGAGTGTCGAAGTTGCACAGAGGCCTCTCGTGTTAAGTAGTGGGGCAGGCTGTTACGGAAGCCCATTCCGTTATCTAGTTTAGGTGAAGGCCTGCCTGAGTCACGTTTATTGGCTCTTTGGCGCTGAAAGCGATTGAGACTCTCAGTAGACGCCCGCGAAGCGAGGGACCTTGTGCCACTACCCGGCTCGTTCGTCTCATCGGCACATCCGGTTTCGCAACTTTTCGGGAGCCGCTGGTGAAAGGGTTTCGTGACCACAAACGCACCATAAACCCCAAAATAGGACCAGATTCAGGCCGTATTCCGCCGTACAGCGTCTAAGCTAAACTCCATGAGAACCGCGGAATTCCGCGGAAGTCTGCCCCATATGCAGGTGCGCGCCACCACCCCGACGCCTATCATTTGTTCTTGTTCGAGTCCAGGTACCCCAGCACTAGCCCCTGAGTTTCCACGGAAACCAGGGGCATTTCCTGTTTCCAGACACCGCACGCTCGAGGAGTGGCGGCAGACTTGCTCGGAACCGCCATATCGGCGCATATGCGTCGTCGCGTGAGATACCTGCGGTACGGAGTCAAGCGTGGACGTTTGAGCAGGTCCTAACCTGGCAGCGTTGAGGATCGAAGGCGGCCAATTCTCCGGAGGCGAATCCTGAGCAACGTGAACGGACGCCCCAGCCTTGAGACCTGGTCACCCTCGGGTCGTGCAGGCGTTGCCCGCAAGCCAGTCTGGGGGGATACTCACAATATCAGTGGCGTTCCGGAGCGAGCGCGACCGGCATCCGCTTCGCTTCGTCGTCACCCTCCAACGGGAGGTTGTCATGGATGCACGACGGACATTTTCAGTCATCGGCGTCGTTCTCGTCGAGATCGCCCTCGCGGGGGCGACCCTGACGGGGTGCGCCGTCGCCCGGCCCCAGCAGCCCGAGGTCACCCCGAACGCCCCCAGCTCGTCAGCTCCCAGCACGTCGTCGCCGCCGGCGCCGCCTCCCGACACCGGCGGAAGCAAAATATCGGTCGAGCTCGCGCAACTCCCAATCGGCGGCAGTGTGAGTTTTGACGAAAATACGTTTGCCGACAATTGCGTAACGGTGAACTGGATCGTCGAACAGGATAACTCCAGGATTCCGGAGAATGTGCAGATCTGGATCAGCGGTGCCACCTTCACGGACGACGTCTACGCGCTCGCCGATTCTGGATGCAGCGGCGAGAATCCGCCGTGCATCGGGTTCATCTTCGACGTCGCCAACCAGACCTGCGATCTGGCGATCGCGCCGACCGGCAAGCAGCCGAGTTCGCCGGATGTGCAGCTGGACGTGAGCATCTCCGGTGAGGTCACCTGCACTGAGGGTGAGACCTTTGAGTGCGCGAAATTCCTATCCGCGTTAGTCGCCGAGAGCAACCTCAGCATCCCCCTTGACACGCCTCCCGTCGCCAATGCACCTCCCGCGGATGAGAGCTTGGGAGCGACTATGAGCGGACCCGCCTGATGCCCGAACCGGGGGAGAAGGAGGGTGGTGCACAGTTCGAACGCGGGTTGAACGTTCTCGGCAGCATCATCGCTCCGGCGACGCTTCTGGGCGCCCTGCTTTTCTATTTCGGCTACGTTTCGTCTCGGGCCCAGTACGACTACTTCGGCATTGACGTCGACGTCATCGGCCTGAGCACGCAAGACTACGTGATGCGCAGCCCACAGCCGCTCTTGGTGCCGCTTCTCGTGTTCGCGCTGGTCGGCGCAGCCTTGATCGCCTGGCACGCGCAGATCCGACGTCGCTCGAGCCGAGCCGGCTTCGCTGCTGCGGTGAGGCGGGGCGTCGTCGTCGGCCTGGTCATCCTGGGAGTAGGGGTCGTCCTACTCCTCGCCTATCCGATCCGCGCCGGATGGGGCTACTACCCGCTCGTCACCCCGCTCGTCCTGGCGTTTGGCGGCGCGATCGCAGCGTATTGCCTGGGTACCGTGCGGTTCCTGGCTCGCACAGCCGGTGTGAGTCGCCGCCCGCCGACGGGCGTCGTCGTGCTGCTCTGGGCTGCGGTCGCCGCCTGCGTGTTCTGGGCGACGGCCACGGTCGCGCAGTGGTCGGGCCTGGGTCTCGCCCAGCAACAGGCGCGGCGCCCTGACAACCTTCCCAGCGTCATTGTCGACACCGAGGAGCGGCTCTTTCTCCCGGATGAGGCGCGGGTGAACGAGATAGAGCTGCCTGCGTCGGCCGACGAGACGTTTCGGTTCCGCTATTGGGGGCTGCGACTCCTCATTGTCGGAGGGGATCGCGTGTTTCTCATCCCCAACGCCTGGGACAACCACAACACAACTCTCGTGCTGCCGCTCGATGGCTCGGTTCGGCTGCAATTCCAGTTCCGCAATCTTGAGCCCTGAACACATGCTGGACCGAGTCCAAGAAGGTATTTTGCTCGCCGGGTGACGGCGACATCGCCGGCGCGACTCTCGCCGCCGAGGCATCCGCTCTGGATCTGATCGATGAGTACCGGGGAACGAAATGCTCAGGCGTTCTCGAGTTCCGCGATCACAATCTTCTTCTGGCCATCATCACGCCGATCTGCTCGGGTCGGCGAGTCAGATCGGCCATATTCTCGGGGATGATCTGCCAGCTGATACCGAATCGGTCTTTGCACCAGCCGCACTGCTCAGAATCGGGCACGTGGGAGAGCTTGGCCCAGTACGCGTCAATTTCGCCTTCGTCCCGGCACAACACCTGGCGCGACCCGACCAGCTTAACTACCCCCGTTGGGGGGTCATTTTGACGATTCGTGATATAGATTTAAGTGAGGGAAATTCCCCCGGTCGACTCGCGGCAATCCTGCGAGGCGAGGTTGCCGACCGCGAGCCTGTTCTGCTATACCGTGAAGCGTTCCAGCACCGCACGCTCACAGCGCACTCTAGAGATCACGGAAGGCGTGATGACTATGACCCCCCACAACCGCAAGAATCATTCCCGGCCGTCCGCCGCCGCTGATTCCGCCGCTACGGTCAAGGCGAACCTTCCCGGTGGAGACAGCGCGGTAGCGCAAGAGGCGCTTCTGGCGAAGAATTTGCTGCAGCAGACGGTGAGTTTGCAGGACGCGATCTTCAACAGCGCGAACTTCTCCAGCATCGCCACCGACGCCCAGGGCGTCATCCAAATCTTCAACGTCGGTGCGGAGCGGATGCTCGGCTATACGGCGGAGGAAGTGGTGAACAAGATCACTCCGGCCGAGATTCACGATCCGGACGAGATTATTATGCGGGCGGCCCAGCTGAGCCTGGAGTTCGGCACCACGATCCAGCCCGGATTCGAAGCACTCGTCTATAAGGCGAGTCGCGGTATTGAAGACATCTATGAAATCACCAAGATTCGCAAGAATGGCAGCCGGTTTCCGGCCATCGTCTCGGTCACCGCGCTGCGTGATGAAGACGCCGCCATTATCGGCTACCTGCTCATCGCTACCGACAACACGTCGCGTAAGCAGGTGGAGGTCGCCCAATCCGTGCTGGACCAGCGGTTGCGCGACCAGCAATTCTATACGCGCTCACTGATCGAGTCGAATATCGACGCGCTCATGATGACCGACACCCTGGGAATCATTTCCGACGTCAATCAGCAGATGATTGAACTGACCGGCCGAACGCGGGACGAACTCATTGGCGCGCCCTGCCGCAATTTCTTCACTGACCCGGCTCGGGCCGACACGGCAATTCAGCGGGCCCTCACCGAGAGCCGGGTCAATGACTACGAACTCACGGTGCAAGCGCTCAACGGCGATGAAACGGATGTCTCCTACAACGCGGCAACGTTCTACGATCGCGACCGGGTCGTTCAGGGCGTGTTCGCATCTGCCCGGGATGTGACCGAACGGAAGCGGTTCGAACGGGCGCTGAAGGAGACCAACATTGAGTTGGAACACGCCAGCCGGATGAAGACGGAGTTTCTCGCGACGATGTCGCACGAATTGCGCACGCCTCTGAATGCGATTATCGGGTTCTCCGAGGCGCTCAAAGACGGGCTCATGGGTGATATGAGCGATTCTCAGCGGGACTATATCGGAGATATCTTCACCAGTGGACATCACCTGCTCGATCTGATCAATGACATTCTCGACCTGTCCAAGGTCGAGGCTGGAATGATGGATATCGAGCTGGAACCCGTTGATGTGCGCTTGTTGCTCGAGCAGAGCCTGCTGATTGTGCGCGACGGAGCGGCCGCCCACGATATCCAGTTGCGCTTTGAGGGTGCAGAAGACCTCGGCGTGTCGCTTCTCGATATGCGCAAAACCAAGCAAATCGTCTATAACCTGCTGTCGAACGCGGTCAAATTCACGCCCGACCATGGGAATGTCACCCTGATGGCCAAACGGGTGCCGCGGAGTGCCGTCGGAAAAATTGCCGGTTCGTGGCCCGTACACGATTTTCCGCTGCCCGCCAGCACAGTTTTGGACTTCCTCGAAATTCGCGTCGACGACACTGGCATGGGCATTTCCTCCGAGAATATGTCCAAACTTTTTCTCGCCTTCAGCCAGATCGACAGCACCCTCGCCCGACGGTTTGAGGGCACCGGCCTCGGGCTGGCCACGGTCAAGGAGATGGTGGGGATTCAGGGCGGAACGGTGGCCGTGGCCAGCGCCGATGGCGAGGGCTCGACCTTTGTCGTGTGGCTGCCACTGGGAGCCACCGATCAGGTCGCACCGGCCTGGTCGGCGCCGGGAGTCGAATTGACGGGGACCACCGATCGCGAGTCGGCACCGGCGAGCAAGGTGGCGGGCGCAACGGACCGGCCCAAGCCGCATCCGTTTAACCCGGCACCGGCTGCCGTCGCGCCAAAGTCGGCCGAGCCGGAAGCGGCAACGCCGGTTGGACCCGACAAAAAGGTGTACTCGACCACGACCGGCCAGCCGGCCGCCAGGTCGCAGGCGCAGCAGGAACATGAAGCGAAGTCGGAGAAACACGTTGTCCTCGTCATCGAGGATGACGCCAAGAGCGCAGAGGTACTGCGGCTGCTGCTCGAGGCTGAGGGGTTTCGCGTCATCGTCGCCCCTAGCGGGAGTTTCCTAGCTAGCCTCGGTCAGAGTTCCAGAAGTGCTGGTCAACTCGGGTTTTGGCGGCTGGGTTTTGTATGACCTAACTTTTCT
>NZ_SOHG01000009.1:0-29069 GCF_004403155.1 Cryobacterium sp. Hh7
CGACGGCCTAACGAAGTGCACTACGGTTATGAAAAGCCAGCCCTGGCAGCGTAGAAGAAACCACTAATTCCGCTGTCCGAAATCCCCGCGGCAGCTCACGCACGTGCCCGCCGTCCCGAACTTTGACGATCAGCGCGTCCAGATAGATCACCGGGTAGAGCGCCTCCAGCGGGCGGCGCTGCCATTCCAGGACCGCGTCAAGGACCGCGTCGGTGATCTTCGAGATCGTCTCGTGGGACAGTTCGGTGCCGATCGTTGAGACCAAGTGGTGCTGGATATCGCGCACCGTCATCCCGCCGGCATAAAGCGAGATGATCATGTCATCCAGGCCGCCGAGGCGCCGCTCACCCTTGGGCACCAAACGGGGAGTGAAGCTCCCGTCCCGGTCCCGCGGGATGTCCAACTCCAGATCGCCGACCTCGGCCGCGACCGTCTTCGCTGACGTTCCATTTCGCGAATTCGCATAGAACCTAGCTTCGGGGTCGCCCTTGTCATAGCCGAGGTGCTCGGTCAGCTCGGCCTGCAACCNGTTCGTTCTGTCATGACCATTAGTGTCACTCCTTCAAATAGATCCGCAACCCCTTACACAGACCATCTGACACCCTCCAGCCCGGGCGTGATCTCGACCCCGATGGGGCAGCAGGAACTCAACGGCGAACACGGCGACATCATGCGCGCGATGATCGAGTCCTCCGGAACGGGACGCATCGGCACACCGACCGACATCGCCGAATTCAACGAAGGATTCACACCCTCGACGGACTATCGCGTCGACAGACTGGGGGTGCAGGGCGGCGACCACGGCGCAAAATACATCGAGGGAGCGGCGTACTGCCCCGGAACACCCCAGCCGCTTCGCGATGCCACGAAGGACCAATTAAGCGGCCTCCTCGACAAAGAGACCTACTATGTGCGAATCAAGGAGCGCAAGGCTTTTCAACTGCATGCGAAGGAGAAGCCTGACGCGCGCGGACGCACGGTATTGCGGTGCCCGGCGCTTGGGCCATGCCCCAGTGTGACATGCCCCCTACGGGAGCTGTTGAACACTCAGACTGTGGTGGACAAGGAGCGTCCGGCGGTTGACCCGGACGATGTGCCCGACTTTCCTGACAAAATTTGCCGCCAGCACTCCGTGTCTTTCGAGGTAGCGAAGATGCGGCGCCAACAACAGGCCTTCGACTACGGCACCAAAGAATGGGACGAATTCCACACCCACTCGCGCAACAGCATCGAGTCCCTCAACGCCCAAGTCAAAGCCGGCGGAACAGAAGATATTGAATCGGCCGGTCGTCGTCGACTCCGTGGATTCGGAGCCGCCCAAATCATCGTCACCCTGCTGCTGACTAACTTCAACATACGCAAAATTGCGGCGTTCATGAGTGACAAAATCAAGGAAGACGCCAAGCGAAACGCTCTCGGTGAACCCACGGTCGCCATCATTCGACGTCGCGACCGCGAGTGGCGAAACCCGTACACCGACACCTATCCGCCCGGCGTCGCGCGACCGGAGAAAGGAAAGAGCGGTGCGCTGACCGATGAAACCGGCGGGCCACCTCTCCGCCAGTAACAGCGTACGCAGCGCGAACAACACCGCCCGATAGGGCAAGCATCCCGCACTTCAGAACAATCCAACGAGCCACGAAACGGAAAGAACCTTCAGCTCGTCGGCTTCGCCCACCGAATCGCCATCACAACCCCACGCGCACACCGCTTAAACCAGAAATCGCTCCTGAGAATCCTCAGGAGCGATTTCTTTTTGTTCCAACCAGACCGTTTCGCGAACAGTTTCGCGAACGGCCCTTTGGTCGGGCTGACAGGATTCGAACCTGCGACCCCTTGAAGTAATTGATATGGTTACACCTGTTCACGCTGAGTCTCGCATGACAGCTAAACACCTGATCAAGTTGTCTTAAAATGTCATTTTCTAGAAATTAGACCTACGAAAAATAACACTTGATTTGATTTTCATCCTGACTAAATCCTGACTGACACACACTCTGATCGTTCCCGTCACTTCACAAGATGGATTTTAAGCGCATGGGATCGAGCATTAAAGGAGTTGCGCCCGGCGAGCGCCAAAAGCCCACACAGAGGCACACAGGGCCGCGCAGAGGCTCACTGTGTCCCTGCTGCTTATCCAAATGCCTCTATGATTCCATTGAGTTGTTGGGGTATGGCGGCATTCAGTGCGTCCACCCCAGTGGAGTGTGAGCCGATAGCCTGAGCGAATGGACTGGGGAATCACGCTTGCCGTCATCGGCCTTGGCGTAGCAATCACATCAATTTTGTACGCGCGATCAACGTACTTCCGACAGTTCCCAAAAAGATCCTTGGTTTACGGGCTGTCCGTCTCACGTCTAATGAACCTGCACGACGACAAGCTGATTATCACCTATGACGGCAGGGTCGTGGAACAGCCCTACATTGCAACCTTCACTTTGAGATCGCAGAGTCGTGCAGATATTCCCAGCATCATGTTCGACGCACAGAGGAGCCTGTCATTTGATTTTACGGACGAGATTGTAGGTGTCGCGAAAGAACAGCGAAGCAGGTTTCGAGGAGAGCTGGCAGGAACAAAACTAGTGTTCCCTCCACAGCTTCTTCGAAAGAATGATCAGTTCAAAATTGATCTCATCTTCGATGGTTCACCCCCGAGTCTTCTGGTTGCCAATCCTTTGATCGACGTGGCGGTGCATGAACTATCAGGACGCAACAAGCTCACGAAGGGAGAACGTCAACTCGCAGATTTAAAGGAAATGAATGTCACAATGAGTGTGGGCATGTTGCTTCTCTTAGCCTCGATACTGATCCTAAGTTTTAGATCCGGAATGTGAATTGGGAATTTTCCTATTAGATTTTAAGCGCACGGGATCGAGCATTATGAGAGTTGCACCCGGCGAGCGCCAAAGCGCCTCAGACGGGCGCACAGGGCCACTGAGCAGTCTCGCTAAGCTCGGCTCACAATGTCATTCATCCATGTTCCGTATTCGCCTGCACCTGCTCATGAGTGCAGCCCACCGAATCCATACCTAGATTTACCTCTGTATGAAGACGTGGAGAAATTGAAACTCGGCACGGTCTGGAAATGCACCTGTGGCCGCTGCTGGGGTCTCACCAAGCGCTTCTATTTCTTCAGACGACCTCTGGTGTGGTTACCGGCATTGGCTTCTGGCTCTGCTCCGTCTGGATGGGTCGCTAGTCCACCTGTCAGCAAGTGGGTAGTGCTCGGCCTGTGTCTCCTCGCTGCATCACCGTTCATCGTTTTGGTGACCATCGTGAATGCCGTCTACAACACCTGAGCCGATTGAATGCAGAAAATGTCAGACCTCCGTTTCGAACGAATTGCATGCTGAATAAGTGTGAGTAGTGTTTCCGACCGGAGCACAACGACTCCTTTACAGAATTACATCGAATGATTTGGGGATAGCGAATATGCAGTCACAAGCACTGATCGAGAGATTCAACGCAACGCTTCCAGAGCAAGAACGAACGCTGGAGCAAGCTGCTCGCAATGTAAAACTGGGGTTGGAACGGGACTCCGAGATCTACAAGGCATTCACCCAACTTCATTTCTTCACTCTGACTGTGGATTTCGACATGCGCGTAATGCTGCGTGCACTCCTAGTTGATCCTCAGAATCGTTTGACTGCTGAAAAGTTTCTCGCGCTCACCCTTGAGGAAGCGGAGGGAGCGGTCGGGCGCATGATTGGAACCTTGATCAAGAACATGCGCACCCTGCCGGATGACTCAGGTGCAGGTCTCTTTGACCACGACAAGATAAATGACGCCGTCCGTGAGTTCAAAGCGAACATGGCAGAGATGCGTGACAGTGTTGAGTTCAACAAAACCCTGAGATTGATTCGAAATACAGTCTCTGGTCACATCGTCGGAGATGATACGGGAGTGCAAAACAGCGTTATCTGGGTTCTGACGCGTGAAGGAGTCGCCCGCACGACTGAAGGTGTGTTGAAAAGTCAGATCGTTTACTTTGCGGTCTCGGTCTTAACGGCACTGGACACACTCTCTCGGGGGTTGCAGTTGTCCCTGGTGAAAGCCTGACTGCTGCGTGAACAAGAATCGCCCCAGCCTTTGAGAAGTGGCTGGGGCGATTCTGTTCGGGCGTTAGCTGCCTACGATCACATGTGGATGGGTACAGCCCGGTAGAGCGTGGCGCGTGAGATATTCATGCTCTTTGCCACAGATACGCGACTCTTACCGGATGCTAAGAGCGTCGTTGCATCGGCGATCTGCTCAGCGGTCAGTTTGGGGGTGCGACCTATCTGCTTGCCACGTGCACGGGCTGCCTCACGTGCGACTTCTGCACGCTCAATGATGAGTGCTCGCTCATACTCAGCGAGAGAGGCGAAGATACCCGCAATCATTCGACCTGTCGGGGTAGAAAGGTCGATCCCCTCACGGAGGGTGCGGAGCTTGACACCCTTGTTGACAAGGAATTCAAGAAGCTTGACCATCTCAGACAGAGACCGCCCCAGTCTGTCGAGAGCTACGACAACAAGAGTGTCATCCTTGCGGAGGTTCCTCTTCAGTTGGTCGAGTCCATCCCTGTCCCATTTCGCTCCTGAGATCACATCACCGTAGATGTTCTCAGCGGGGACACCTGCTGCAATGAGTGCATCGATCTGCTGGTCCGTGGATTGCTTTTTCGTTGAAACTCGGATGTACCCGAAGACTGTGGTGTTGCTCGTGTTTGCCATAGGTCAAGTGTTGCATAAGTCGGCGCACTAAAACAAGTGAAACAGTCTTGTTTCGTACATATTTTTGAAACAGATTTGAGGTCACATGCAGCCCGTTCTCGGTCACTTCCCGAAGTGTCGCTTTTCCAAGCTAATGAGACAGTCCTCAGACGGTACGAAAAGAGCCTCCCTGCGGGTTTTGGAGGCTCAGAAGCAAATCTACAAAATCAGGTGAAGCTGTGCGAGAAACGGACAACGAGAAAACTCACCATGGAACTCGACGGTCATCCCCAAGAGACAATTCTCATCTCGGCACCATCAGCTTCGCAAGCTCGGGCGACTGAGCCGACATTCGCTAGGTAGTCTGTGTCGTCAACAATCAGCCAGAACATTCCCTGCTCTGGAATCTCGTCCATGAGCCTTTGTAACCGAGTTGCCACGTCACCTGAAGCTAGGAGATAAGCCGAATCAATCCTTTCGAGCATGCCGTCGGTCGCTTCGACCGCTGTCATGTCGGTTGGAGGATTGACTATCACCTCAGCAAGATCTACAGATACCTCACCAAACGAAGCGCATGCTTCCTGATTGGCGGAGACTTCTACTGTTGGAGTTGGTGTCGGTTCACGGACCGCCTCCGGCTCCGGTTCCGACGCGCATCCCGCTAGTAAAAGAACGGCTACTGCGCAAAACACAAATCTTCTCACGATTCCCCCATCATCGCTCTGAGGCTAACGTGCAATCGCCGTTGGAACTAACTGGCCTCTAATCGTTCTGCTGCCTGTGCTGCTGCCTCTGCCTTTTCGTAGGCTGCAAGCTTGCGGAGTCTCTTCAGCACCTCTAAGAGGCAGTGCCCGTCTGTGAACACCAAACTGTCGGCGGGATCAGCAAACACCTTTTTCGAGCGTTTCTGAAGACTGAAATATAGAGTCTTGTTGTCAAGCTCCGCTTCAGTGCGGCTGCGATCTACTTGGTTCGAAACTTCCCATTTCAGGTCGGTGCGAGCGTTCAGGAGCACATCAATGCCGCTACCGCCGCTACCCAATCCCCACACCATTCCCTGCTCGAAATCATCGGGCAGGTTCTTGATCTTAAGGAGGTAGGGCCGGGGGGTGATGAATTTCTGCATCTCCAACTCTTCACCCAGCCACTCAGCAACGGCGGCTCTCCAGAGTATTGATCTTGCTCGGTTGTCATTCATTCTCTAGAAGCCCCCGAAATATTTTGTTGAGATCTGCCCACTTTTGGGAGAGCCGAATTCCTTCTGTACGGCTTGCAGGGCAATCGCTCTGACCTCTTCGTCGGGGATCTTCCAAGCAGCTACTCGGCGGCGCTCACGCTCTGCAATGTGCTCCAGTGAACCGGGGATCAAAACAGACTCTGAGGCTGGGAATTCACCCCGGCCAATCATGACGCGGCCCCATCTCTTGATCTGTGCCTCTGGGTCGTCAATGGAGTCTAGAAAGCTGTCTCCATTGCGATCCTGGTTCTCAAGAATGCTCTCCGCTGTGAGAACAACATTCTGAGATCTGATCAGGACAGCGCCACGGGTAATACCCCCAGAGGAGATGCTGACCGTCAGTCCGGACTGGAGACAGTGGAACGTGTCTCCAGCTTTCATCGGCGCGAGGTTGTTTGGCTTGTTCTCGGTCATGTCATTTTCTCTTTCGTGGGAAGTCTGCACGTGCGGTCACATCTGCTGGTACCCGGCCAATGGCAAAGTGAACCTTTCCGAATCGGGCGAGCTGTGCGGATTCATCCCCTGCCAGCTCCAGCCACGAATGATTCTCTGAGTCCCAGCTACCGGCGATCATTTCGGCAGTCACTACAACTTCGTCACCAACTTCAGCAACAAACCCAGCTCCGGGGAATGTCTGGACTGTGTACCCACTTTCGAGAAAATGAATGTAATCTCCGGGCTGCACTGGGAGCACGGGTAATTCTGTTGAATCAGCCATTTCTAACCTTCTATCGTGATGTTGTTCTTGAATTGGACCTGTCGAAGTATTACTGCGAAATCTGGAGATGTCTTCTCAACCTCTGAAATTAAGAGTGATGCGTGCTCAGGGTGAGTCTCAATGAAACCCGCTATGCCCCTATAGAGCCTCTTCGATTCTTGGAGTAGTTCGATTGTCTCCATAGAATCGATCCCGTAGCGGTCAGACAGGCTCTCTAAAGCCTTACGTTCGGTCTCTGCGGCCTTTAGAGCGGTCAAGGGTGATCCTGTGGCTAAAGCGTTACGGCGAGCGCTTAGAGCGTCATCTGCGATATTTTGGATTCTGCCTAATATCGATGCGGTGTCGAGCGTGTCTGAACCTCTGAGTGAATCCCGGATAGCTGGAGCGAGATGTGCAGCTATATGGCGATAAAGGGAAGAGGGGCTAATGCTGTACCGTGTCGAAACTCCCGATACTCCCGCACCCTCTGAGAGCATTTTCTCGATTTGGCGGCGCTCGCCGGATGAACATACCCGGCAAGGGCGGCCCACTGCATTTCTTGCACTCAGGCTTACACTCATGCTCTATACCATCGACCGTTTTAGTGCGGAGGCCATTCGCACTATTCGAAATGCACCTTGTGGGCGGTTGGTGCTACCGGATGTCCTGCATTTTGCTGTCGTCTCAGGTTCGAGATTGTGGACTCACTGCACCCCAGCAACAGAGCCGCCTGAGCCTTCGACAGCCCCTGTGTGCGGTGTAGATCGTCCTGTGTGTACTTGGGCGGTCGCTTGCTGGTCAAGCCGCCCTTGCGGCCCTCAGCGCGTTTCTTGGGAATGTAACTCTCATCCCAGTAATCAAGGACTGCCAGCGCTGCATTATTGGCTATGCGCTCCGCGTTGCTGTAGGTAATCCCGGTAGGATCTTCCAGCCCATCCGTGTCTAGGTCCGGATGAATGTGCTTGGATCCCTTTTCATGAATGATTTCTAGAAACTGAGTAGATAGATCTTCAAGTGATGGGATTTCATGTCCAATTTCTGAGTGGAATCTAGAATTCAATTCTTTTAGACCCTCCCTGAGGAGGTATCTGTAGATCTGTTTGTTGAAATCAACATGTGGTCTAGGAAAAGGAAATCTAAAGCCTTGTTGTCTATGGGGGAAGTCTAGGTTAGTTTGTATACCCTCAGGGGTATAGTTTTTAGACTTGGTGGTGTTACCGCCTTGCCTAACGTCTAGGTTAGTTTGTACCCCTTGGGAAAGTTCGGCTGATGGAGTGTGTACAGGACTTACCTGCACAACAGGAATGAAGTTTGATAGAGTGACCATGAAGTAAACCTCACCCGTTACCGGACGTGCGAAAGTCGGTAACGGGTTCTTCGTTTGTAGGAGCTGCCACACAGGAGCGGATGCTCAACCGTGGATCTGTGCTCTACTGGACCTCGGACTAGATAACTGTCTAAGTGGTCGTAATTCCCGTGCGAGGAATTCTCCTAAACGATATCTGTTATTGGCTTCACTTTGGAGCTAACTCGAAATACCGCGTTCTCTCCCTGAGCTTGAGTCGCTAAGCGCTGATGTGCGGCCCCATGCTGGTCCCTGCCAACTGGTGGCGCTGGTGCGCTCGCCGTGGCCTCATGTGTGGGAGCGCTCGCCATCCTGAAGCCAGCTCTCGACGGTTGCACGACGATACCGAACCAGACCGCCAGTCTTGATGAAGGCGGGGCCGCTCCCTCGGTAGCGCATCTGTGCCAGCGCCGCTGTTGTGCGCCCGAGTAATTCGGCTACCTCGGCGGGGCGCATGATGGGCTTGTCGGTGGCCTGTGCAACTGTTGTCTGCTGTCTCATATTTTTGTTATACGGATGACTTTGACGTTATGAAAGGCGATCACTCGTGAAGGCTTGGATCGATGACCGGTGGAGAATCAAAGGCAACTTGCCGTCACCGAGCGACGGTAAAGGTTTACGGTGGCGAGTCGTCTGGATGGATCCGAATACTCGACTGGAAAAGTCGAAGAGCTTCAAAAAAAGGGCTGGAGCTGGGGGAGCTGAGGAGTTCAGCACCAAGGTTGAGAATGACATGCGGGCTGGTGTTTACCTTGCCCCAGAGCACGGACAAAAGACGTTCGACGTTCTCTCTCGCGCCTATCTAGACTCCAAGGTTCGGATCAAAGGTAGTACCAGAGATCGAGCTGAACGTGAACTCAAGACGTGGATTCTCCCTCAGTGGGGCACTCGACCGATAGGCGAAATCAAGCGACTTGAGGTTGAGGAGTGGGTAGGGATGCTACTCAACGGGACCGCTCCTCACCGGTACCGGGATGGTTCCGAAAAAGTCGCTGGTGCACTCGCTGCGAACTCGATAAAGCATTTGATCACGTTTGTCTCTGGAGCCTTTCAGTATGCGATGGGACATGACTACATTCTGAAGAATCCCGCGAGTGGTGTGGAGCTGCCCAAGCCCGTGGAAAAGTCCAAGGTGTACTTGGGTTTCAAGGAGGTGGAAGACCTTGCTGATGCCGTCTACAACGTGGATGAGAACGGGAGTGACAGAGCACTCGTGCTGTTCCTGGCCTACACGGGAGCGAGAATTGGGGAGGCGCTCGCGTTGACAGTAGGAAGCGTGAACGTTGATACGCGGCGAGCGCTGATTTCTCAGACGTGGACCACCGAAAATGGGCGTGCTGTGTTTGGCACACCCAAAACGGGCAAGTCTCGAACGGTCCCTCTGCACGATTTTCTTATTGACGCTTTGAAGCCTCTGATAGTTGACCAACCAGACGATGCCTACCTGTTTCGGGCACCTCGGGGTGGACCCCTCGACCCGAATAACTGGCGCACTCGTGTGTGGACTAAAGCACTCGATGGAACCGACTTCAAGAAGCGCGACATTACCCCGCACAGTCTCAGGCACACGGCGGCGAGCATGGCGATCAGCGCGGGTGCAGATGTGAAGGTCGTTCAGACCATGCTGGGGCACGCGAGCGCTACGGAGACGCTGGACACCTATGGGCACCTATGGCCTGACAAACTCGATGAAGTTACAGATGCTGTGGGGGACAAGCGCACTCGGGCACTGAGTCAGTTTGGATCCTGACCAGCGGTGCGTTTGTGGTCATCCTGACCAAATCCTGACTGATCCAGAAACAACAAAGCCCCGGACCACGCTACTTCCGCGTGATTCCGGGGCTAAATGTCGGGCTGACAGGATTCGAACCTGCGACCCCTTGACCCCCAGTCAAGTGCGCTACCAAGCTGCGCCACAGCCCGCCGCTTCCACAACACGATTTCAACGATCAAAACCTGCGGAAGACAACTGTAAGAGCTTACCGCTTTCTGAGAGCGCCCAAGAACACATGGGGCGACGGCTGGGAAGCACGTGGTGCCGTCGCGGTTTGTCGGCTTGCCGGTTTTCATTTCGTAGACGTACCGCTGGCTGGCTCTCAAATCGGCAGCCAGTTCGCGCTGGGTGCGGCCTTGGAGTAGGCGGCCTTGCTACGAAAATGTAGTCATGACGGATGCGGGTTCACCTCGTGCACAACCAAGCTGCTCGCTAGGCTGAACGGCATCATGCACATTCGAGAGATCGGGCTGTCGCCCCTCAAAGGTGGTCGCCACCAGCCACGTGAGACCGTTTCGCTCGCGGTCGACGGTCCCATCGGTGACCGCGAATTCGCCGTCGTCGATCGAAACACCGGCACCATTCTAAAGACGGTTGAGCATCCGCTTCTGGTGAGGTGCGAGGCTCGCTGGGCTGACGGCGTGCTAGCCGTCGCGTTTGATAGCCGCCGAGTTGCGGCGGAACCCGAAATGACGGACGAGTATCTCGACCTGGACTACTGGGGTCGATCCACCGCCATGCAGGTGATCGAGGGGCCGTGGGCCACTGAATTCTCCCGGCTGCTGGGGCGCAGCGTCACCCTCGCGCGGAGCGCTGTCACGGGATCCGTGGTGTACGGCGACTCCGTCACGATCACCACGTCGAGTTCCCTGGCCCGGTTGGCCGGCGAATCGCAAACAGTGGTCGATACGCGCCGATTCCGCGGCACTTTCACCATTGACACCGGCGACGCCGACGCGCACGTGGAAGACTCCTGGGCTGGCCACGAACTCGAGCTCGGGGGAGTGCGAATCCTCGTGAAAGGCGGCATTCCCCGGTGCGCGGTCATCGACATTGACCCCGACACCGGCGCTCGCGGCACCCACCTGTTGAAAACACTCGCCAACTACCGGCTGCAGGCGAGCGACATCATGTTTGGCGTTTATGCCGAGGTGATCCGTCCGGGAACCGTGTCGGTCGGCGACCACGTGCGGGTCGTACCACCCCACTGAGCAGACCCGCTGGTCAGGTCCTTGCGACGCCGGGAGACTGTCGGCCCCAGCCTCCGGTTGACTTCCGGAGGCTGGTCAGGGCGGGCGTGGCTCAGCGTTGGATTTCTGCGTCCGGACGCAGCCGGATCAGCCGCTGCGGGCCATCCTCTTTCAGCTCGGCCAGGTCGCTGCGCGACGAGAGAAAATCGGTGAAGGAGCGAAAGCCGAGCGGCTTCTCGTTGAAGGACGGGTCCATGCGGCGCATCTGGTTCTTGACGGTGCCCGTGTTGAGCCATTCGTCGTCGTCGCCCTTGGCATGACCGATCTGCAGCGCACGCACGAGGAGTTCCGTGGCCAGGGTCTGCGGGTCGATGTCTTCGGCTTCGGGCTCGTCGAATTGTGCGTCATCGGTGTGCGAGAACATGGGAATCGTGGTGAACTTGCGGGCCGCGATGGGGGCCGGGTCGGGTGCAATTTCGGCGGGTTCGGGCGCCCGCCTGCTGGACTTGGGCCTCTCCACAACTGTCGCGGTGGCTTTGCCGATTCCGGGCAGCGAGTCGTAGTCTTCAAACTCGTCGCACGCCGCCGCCAGCGAGGTGCTCGTCGAGCCCGCGACGCCGATGCCCACCACGAAGCGACCCAGCCGCTTCGACTTCTGGGCGAGCGCGATGTAGTCGGAATCGCCGGCGATGATGATCACATGGGTCAGATCGGGCAGCCGAAAGAGGTCTTCAACCACATCCACGGCCAAACGGATGTCCGCACCGTTCTTGGTTCCGCGGGTGGTCGTGGTGAACAGCTGGGTCAGGTCCACCGCTCGGGACATGAGCTGGCGCTGGTAGCTTGCATTGACCGGAACCGACCAGTCGGCGTAGGCACGATTGACGACCAAAGTTCCGAAGGACGCCGCAAAGTCGATGATGGCGTTGAAGTCAACGGTCGCGGCGGCGAGCCGTGCGGCGATCTCGGGGTCGGCATCCGCTGAAGACTTGTTGAAATCGCGGATGCCGTCGCGCTGAAAGGCATTGCGCCCGTGCAGCTGCTGATAGCGCGAGATGACGATGTTGTCGAAGTCGATATAAAGGCCGACGCGGGCGTCGTTCGGTTCAGTGATGGTGAGCTCCTTAGCCACAGGCGGAAGACTCAGTTGCGATCCGGTAGGTATAGTCTGCGCTGCGCTGCGGGTAGGGGGCAACTCGGTGCGCGGTCAAGCAGTCGAGAGATACTGGAGGGATGGACGACAAAGATACCCTCGCTGATTTTTTGCGCTCGGCCAGGGCTCGGCTAACGCCCGCCGATGTCGGGCTTCCTATCAACCCGCTTGCGGCGGCCCGGCGAGTGCCCGGACTGCGCCGTGATGAAGTGGCTGGGCTCGCCGGCGTGAGCGTTGACTACTACGCGCGCATGGAACAGGGCCGGGTGACGCAGGCATCCGATGCGGTTGTCAATGCGCTCGCCGAGGTACTGCACCTGAATGAGGCGGAGCGCACCTATCTGTTCTCGCTGTTGTCGGCGTCGACCGGTGGACGTATACAGCAACGGCGGCGCTCCAACACGATTCGGCCGTCAGTGCGCACCATCATGGACTCGTTCCCCGCGCAGCCGGCGTTCGTGCTCGGCGTTGGCATGGACGTGCTGGCCATGAACGACCTCGCCAAGCTTTTGCTGAAGGACTTCACGCAGGGCGTGGGGCTCGGGCGCAGCATGGCCAGATGGACATTCCTCGACCCGGCGGCACGCACCCTGTACCTGGACTGGGACATTGTGGCCCGCGACGTGGCGGCCATGCTCCGCCACGACGCGCGATCTCACCCGAACGACCGGGCACTCAACGAGCTGATCGGCGAGTTGACCGTCAAGAGCGACGAATTTCGCGCCTCGTGGAGTCAACACCGGGTGTGGGAGTGCACGTTCGGAGTGAAGCGTTTCATGCACCCGATCGTTGGCCGGGTCGACGTGGACTACGAAACCTTCCCGGTTCCGGGCGAACCCGACCAACAACTCTTCGTCTACAGCACGCAACCCGGGTCCGCCTCGAACGACGCCCTGCGCATTTTGGCCTCGTGGCGTACCGATCAAACGGATGCCGCCGCGCTCAAGTCCCTTCGCTGACGCTTTTAGAACCCTCCGGGCATTCGCGGCAGGTACGGTGCCTCGAGACGGGTGCGCTCCTCGGCGCGGAGTTCCTTGATGACGGATGCCCCGGGCCGCGTTGAAATCTGCGGCCCGGGGCGGTTCGTGCCTGGGTTTTTTATCGACCGGCGAGGCTTATGCCGCGCCGGTCGGTGCGCCTACGCGTCGACGCGGGTCTCATTCGCAAACGTGGCAACGTCGATAACGAAACGGTAGCGCACGTCGCTGCGGATAACACGCTCGTATGCTTCGTTCACCTGATCGACCGAGATGATCTCAATGTCGGCGCCGATTCCGTGGGCGGCACAGAAGTCGAGCATTTCCTGGGTCTGGCGGATGCCACCGATCTTGGAGGCGGCGATGGAGCGACGCTGGGCGGCGAGCCAGAACATTTTCACGCTGTCGGGCTCGGTGGGGATTCCGACGTGCACGAGCGTGCCGTTGAGGGCGAGCAGCTTCAGGTAGCCCTCCAGGTCGAGGTTGGCCGCGACGGTGTTCACGATGAGGTCGAAGTGGTTCTCGAGCTCGGTGAAGGTGGTCGGGTCACTGGTGGCGTAGTAGTGATCTGCGCCGAAACGCAGGCCGTCTTCCTTCTTGCTCAGGGTCTGGCTGAGCACGGTGACCTCGGCGCCGAGCGCGTGGGCGATCTTCACGCCCATGTGTCCGAGGCCGCCCATGCCGAGGATGGCAACCTTCTTGCCGGGGCCGGCCTTCCAGTTCGTGAGGGGGGAGAACAGCGTGATGCCGGCGCAGAGCAGGGGAGCGGCCTCGGAGAGCTCGATGCCGTCTGGGATGCCGAGCACGTAGTTCTCGTCGACGACGATCGCGGTGCTGTAGCCACCGTTGGTGGGGGTGCCGTCGTGGTTGCGGTCGTTGTACGTGCCGACCTCGCCCTTCAGGCAGTACTGCTCTTCGCCGGCGAGGCAGTTGGCGCACTCGCGGCAGGAGTCAACGAAGCAGCCAACGCCGACGCGGTCGCCCACCTGGTATCGGGTGACGCCGCTGCCGATGGCCGAGACGATGCCGGCGATCTCGTGGCCGGGAACCATCGGGAACAGCCCGGTATCCCATTCGTCGCGTGCCTGGTGGATGTCGGAGTGGCAGATGCCGGCGAACTTGATGTCGATCGCGACGTCGTGAGCGCCGGGGGTGCGCAACTCGATGGTGGTGCGAGCGAGGGGCGCGTTGGCCGCGGGAGCGGCGAGGGCAGGAACGGTGGTCGTCATAGAAAAGTTCTTTCGGTACCGGTGGTGGAATGCGGGGGAACCCCGTGCCGTGGCACGTGTCGGCGGTGACATCCGCTCGTAAAACATTACGCCGCTCCACCGACACCGTCGAGGCCGCAGCATGGCACTGTCTGACCTACCCAGGGCATCCGCTTTCGCGACGCCTTCACCGTGCACCGGCCGGGAGTAGCAGGACCAGTCGTCGATCACGCGAGTGCTTGAGCAGGTTGCGGAGACCCTTGGCGCGATCGAGGTGCTGCCGTACAGCCCGCTGCCGCAGAAGGACTTCAGGCGTCCCGTTCTCGAAACGACCCCCGCTGATCTGGTCGGACCGATCGTAAACGACCGCGGCACGTGTTTGAGACGCCGGCAGGTGTTCACACCAGTGCCAACTTCTCAAACACGTGCCACGCGACGGCCGTCAGCTATTCGGCCAGCAGCGTCCAGTTGCCGTCGGCGCTGACGACGATGGCCGATGGGCCGGAGCTAAGCGGCACGGTTCCCGAGTAGGGCCCGATCTCGTTCACGAGCAGCCCCATGCTGAAGAGCTCGTCGGTTTCCTCGATGATGGCAAAGTTGCTCGAGCCGTCGTGGGTCGCCGTGAGCTTGCCGGCTGAGCCGTCGTAGAGAAACACGCCGTCGCCGGCACCGGATGCCGCGAGCACGGGTGCCGCAGAGATCGGCGCGATGGTCAGACTCCAGTTGCCATCGGCGGTGATCTGCAGCGTCGCGTCCTCACCGAAGGAACTGAAGCCGTACTCGGTCGTGCCGTTGTAGGCACCAATCGTGTTCACGAGCAGTTGCCCAGTGGATGCATTCGCAGCGTCGAGAACGGAAATCGAGAAATTGCTGCTCCCGTCGTGGGTCGCGGTGACGATCCCCGCGGTGGCACCGGCGGGCAGGGTGACGAGGTTATCGCCGAAGCCGGTCTGCGAGACGACCTCGAACGTGCCGAAGGCGTCGTCGGCCCAGGACTGCACGGTGTCGACGGGCGCCGCTTCAACGACCGGCTCCTCCAGAACCACCGGCTCGTCAACGACCGGCGCGTCCGCCGCATCGGCGACTGCGGCGGCCGGCGCCACAGCGGCCGGACTCTCACTCGGCCCATTACCCGCGTTGATACCGGACACGATCATCGACAGCACGGTCACCGCGCCGGTGACAATCCAGGCGACCTTCTTGAACTGGCCGTAGCCGGCGAGTGTGAGGCCGTGTTTGTCGCGCTGGGCACCGACCAGCACGAGAATGAGGTCGACGAGCCACCAGATCCCCAACCCGCCGAAGGTCACCAGCTTCAAGAGGCCGGTACCGATCTTGCCGAGGTAGAAACGGTCAACGGCGAAGATGCCGAGCAGCCAAGAAAACAGCCAGGTGGCCATAAACGATTTCTGCGAGATCGGCGGGTTGGGCATGGTGACCGCCTGAATCGGGGGTGCGGGAAGCAGAAATTGTTCCTGCTGGGTGGTCGGTACGCCGGTCGGAACGGGGCGCTGGCTGGTAGTCATTCTGACGTCCTTTGCTGGTGATGGTGCGTGAAACTGCGTGAAGTGGGGGTGAAGCTACGAGGGGCAAGTGAGGAGCGGCCATTCCCCCCAATGACAACGGCCGATCCTCACCTGCTGGTGCCAGCCGACTGCGGCGGGCACAGGAACAAGTTATTGCAGCGCCACGTTCTTGGCGCACAGAACACCGATAACAGGGGTTATCAACAAATCAACTTAAACGCCACGAATTTGCCCTAACCTGAACCCACGAGAAGGGAACGCAATGACCGACACCGCACTGCTGATGACCATGTCCGACATCGCCGGCCTCGCCCACGTGCAACGCCCGGTCGTCTCCGTCTGGCGCAGCCGCTCCGCAGCCACCAACACACCCTTCCCCACGCCGGTCAGCCGACAGCGCGGCGTCGACCTCTTCAACGCCGACCAGGTGGGCAGCTGGCTCAGCGCAACCGGCCGCGGCAACAACCGTGACGCCGCAGCGGATGCCGCTGCCTACGCTGTACCCGACGCGCACGACGAACAAACCTTCCGTGGCGTCACCGCCCTGCTCACCCTGCGCGCGGCGTGCGATCACGCGCTCAGTACCCTTACCGAAGCCGAGCTGGTCGACCTGGCCGACGAGCACGACCCCGACGACGACCTGCTGCTCCGCGAGATCGAAGCCCTCGGCGATACCCTGCCCACCCTGGCCGCCTACGTCGACGCCCTGGTCGAGGCTGCTTTCGGCCCAACGCCCGCCTTCGAACGGATGCTCACCGACCGGTTCAAGCGCAACCTCGCCGACGAGGGCGACCTGTCCCTCAGCCGTGAAGCCCTTGACCTCATGGCCGAGACCGTCACCGCGCTGCGACTCACTCAGCCCGCTGATTCCGTGCTCGTCGACCCCACGGGTAGCGCGAGCGACCTGCTCATCGCCATCCACCAGGGCGAGGTGCCGGTGATGACAGCGAACGTCGACAGCCCCACCGCCCGGCTGCAGCGCCGCCGCCTAATGGTGCACGGAATCGTGCGCACCGAGCTGCAGGTTCTGCCGTCCGGCGCCTTCAGCGTGACCGGCGCCGCCGTGCACGTGGCGCAATACCCCTCGGCCGCCCGGCCCACGATGACGCCGGTGCAGATTCTCTCTGATATCGAGCAGAGCGTGCTGCAGATGACCGATGAACAGCTGGCCGTGGTTCTGGCTCCGTCAGCGGTGCTCAGCGACACCGGCCTCAGCCGCGAAGCCGACGAGCTGCGCTCCTCTCTCTTGCGTTCCGGCCGAGTGCGCGCCATCGTGCGTCTGCCCGCCGGGCTGCTGACTGGCAAACCGCAGCAGTTGCAGGCGCTCTGGGTGCTCGGTGCCGCCCACGCCGAGGTCGCCCTCGCCGATCGCTACGCCATGGTCGCCGACCTCGTTGCGACGCCGCTCGGTGACGCCGCCATCGACGATCTCGTCAGCGACCTCGCCGCCTCGCTCGGCAGCCAGCGCATGGTGCGCGCCCACGCCTTTCGCTTTGCCCGACTCGTGCTCACCCGCAGCCTGCTCGCCAGTCGCCGCTCACTCGTGGCGGGGGTGAGCACCGTAATCCCGGCACGCGATCAGCCCGCCGCGGCACTCGCCGTGTCCATAGACCGGCTCGCGGCCAAGCTCGAGGCCGACGTGGTAGTCGAACCCGCGAGCGAAATAGCCTCGACCTCGACCGTGCAGGAGCTGCTGACGGCCGGGCACCTGCACTACATTCCGGGCAATCGCATCGCCGCCGAGGATGTCAGTGACGACGTGATAGAGGGCGCAGCGGAAGCCGCCGGCATCCGCTTGATCGGCCCGGCCGAAGTCGCAAACCCTTCACAGCTCGGCCACCGAAGCATCGACCGACTGAGGTTCGCGGCCGCGTACTCGTCTGGCCGCGTGACCGAGCCGGGCGACGTGGTGTTCGCCACCTCGCCCCGGCCGGCAGCGGTGGTCGACACGGAAGGTACCTCGGTCGTGCTCTTTCCGGCCCGCATTCTTCGCATCGAGCAGGCCGACCCGAATGGTCTGCTCGATGCGGTACTCGCCGCCGACATCCAGGCAATGCCGCCGGGTCACCGCCGATGGCGGGCCTGGCCGGTGCGCCAAGTGGCCCTGAACCAGCGGCAAGCGCTCGCCGACGCTCTCACATCGCTACGGTGGGAACAGAAGCAGGCGCTTGATCGGCTCGGGCAACTCGACGAGCTCACCGATTTGCTCATGGCAGGCGTCACCGCTGGCACCATCACCATCGCTTCCGAAGCACTCTCGAAAGGAACCACCTAGTGGCACCGAAGACCAAAGCCGCCGCACTGCCGTCGACCATGAAAGAACTGAAGGACACGCTGTGGAAGGCCGCCGACAAGCTGCGCGGCTCCATGGACGCCTCCCAGTACAAAGACGTCATTCTCGGCCTTGTGTTCCTCAAATACGTCAGTGACTCCTTCGACGAGCGGCGCGAGCAGATTCGCACCGAGCTCGCCGCCGACGGCCTCGACGAGGACCAGATCGGCCAGCTCATCGACGACGTCGACGAATACACCGGCCGCCGCGTGTTCTGGGTGCCGGCGCCCGCCCGCTGGATCTACATCGCCGAAAATGCCAAGGGCATCGCAGGTGCGGTCGGCGAGCCGTTCAAGCAGGTGGGCCAGCTCATCGACGAGGCCATGGACCTCATCATGGTCGCCAACCCCACCCTCGCGGCCACGCTGCCACGCATCTACAACCGCGACGGCGTCGACCAGCGCCGGCTCGGAGAACTGCTCGACCTGTTCAACTCCGCACGGTTCACCGGCGAAGGATCGACCAAGGCCCGCGATCTGCTCGGCGAGGTCTACGAGTACTTTTTGGAGAAGTTCGCCAAGGCGGAGGGCAAGCGTGGCGGCGAGTTCTACACCCCGGCCGGCGTCGTGCGGGTGCTGGTGGAGATGCTCGAGCCCACCCGCGGCCGCGTCTACGACCCGTGCTGCGGCTCGGGCGGCATGTTCGTGCAGGCCGAGAAGTTTCTCGAGAACCACCATAAAGAGGGATCGGAGCTCTCGGTCTTCGGCCAGGAGCTGAACGAGCGCACCTGGCGCATGGCCAAGATGAACCTCGCCATTCACGGGCTCAACGGCAACCTCGCCAGCCGCTGGGGCGACACCTTCGCCCGCGACCAGCACCCCGACATGCAGGCCGACTACATCCTCGCCAACCCGCCATTCAACATCAAGGACTGGGCTCGAAACGAGCAGGATCCCCGCTGGCGCTACGGCGTGCCGCCCGCCGGCAACGCCAACTACGCCTGGATTCAGCACATCATCTCCAAGCTGAGCCCCGGCGGCAGCGCCGGCGTGGTCATGGCCAACGGGTCGATGTCGTCCAACTCCGGCGGCGAGGGCGAGATTCGCGCCCAGCTGGTGGAGGCCGATCTTGTCACCTGCATGGTCGCCCTGCCCACGCAACTGTTTCGCAGCACCGGAATTCCGGTCTGCACCTGGTTCTTCGCCAAGGACAAGACCGCGGGCGAGAAGGGCTCGATTGACCGCACCGGCCAGGTGCTCTTCATCGACGCCCGCAACCTCGGCACCATGGTCGACCGCGCCGAGCGCGCCCTGAGCGACGACGACATCGCCAAGATCACCGGCACCTATCACGCCTGGCGCGGCACGCCTTCGGCAGCGGATGCTTCGCTCGTCTACGCAGACGAGCCCGGCTTCGCCTACTCCGCGTCACTCGCCGAGATCAAAGCCGCGGACTACGCGCTGACCCCTGGGCGTTACGTTGGTGCCGCCGAGGCCGAAGAGGATGCCGAGCCGATCGAGGAAAAGATCGCTCGGTTGAGCGCCGAACTCTTCGCCCAGTTCGACGAGTCCGAGCGTCTCGCCGCCGTTGTGCGCCAACAGCTTGGTCGTATCTCGTGACTCAGACTGTCCCCTTTTCCAGTCTCTTCTCTACCCCGCTTAAAAATGGTGTCAGCTACTCAAGGAGTGAAAGGGGCAGCGGAATCCCCATGGTCAACATGAAGGAGATTTTCGCCTTCGAACGAATCTCAAACCAGGAATGTGAGCTTGCTCCGTTATCCGAACGAGAGCTTTCTTCGGCGCTCTTAGAAGATGGCGACCTGCTGTTTGCACGCCAGTCACTGACCTTTGAGGGCGCCGGGAAATGCGTTCTAGTGCTTCCCGCAGATGGACCTCGAACATGGGAGAGTCACCTAATTCGGGTTCGGCTGGATAAAATCATGGCCTGCCCTGCCTTCTACTATTACTATTTCAACTCCATTCAGGGTCGTCTTTCGGTTCAAACAATTGTTCAGCAGGTCGCTGCTGCGGGTATCCGTGGTTCGGACTTGAGTCGTTTGTCTGTCCCCTTTCCAGCAATTGAAGTGCAGTGGGGGATCTCGGACGTTCTTGGCGCGCTCGATGACAAGATCGCCGCCAATACTCAACTGGCCGAGACGACGGCGGAACTGGCCGCCCTGACCTATTCTTCGTTTCAGGCGATGCGAGGTGACCGCCACCCCTTGGACGAACTTGTCACGACGCAATACGGATTCACGACATCGGCGCATTCGGAACCGGGGCCGAAATTTCTGCGTGTGACGGATATAAATAAACGGCCCTGGATCACTTGGTTCTCAACACCAAATTGCTCGCTTGGAGCTGCAGACTTAGCCAAGTATCGGGTGCGGGAAGGCGACATACTCGTTGCACGGATGGCGGACCCCGGCAAAGCGGCTTTTATCGATGAGGGCGATCCGGAGGCGGTTTTTGCCTCCTACTTGGTCCGGCTAAAAGCCAAAGACCCAGAGGATGCCCTCTTCATCTACTACTTCTTGCGGTCAGACGAGTATCGGAACTACTCCGAAGGCGCCATGCAGGGATCGGTACAGATGAACATGAATGCCAAAGTGATCGTAGCGACGGATATGTTTCTGCCAAATCGTGAGGGCATTACGTTGTTCAACTCCCGAATCAGACCGCTACGGCGGGTCATTCAGAGTGCCCTGACGGAGAATGTTCAGCTCGCCGCAACCCGCGACGCGCTCCTCCCGCAGCTCATGTCGGGCAAGCTGCGCGTCAAAGACGCCGAGCAGACGCTCGCGGGCGTGCTCTGATGAACGCCCTGAGGGCTCGCCCCCATCCGTTGATCGAGCTTGCCGAGATCTCCATCGACCAGCGCGACCCGCGTTGGGATCGCAGCCACCGTCATGCGCATTGCGATCTCGGCAGGCTCGATCAGCGGGATGGTTACGTCGTTCGGGGGCTCAATCAATGGGGGTCGCGACGGTCATGACATGGCCTCGTGAAGCGCGAGGCGCGCAAACCTGCATGTCGGTGGTGCCTGCCACTATTTTCATAGAGCCTCAACTAGACGTACGAACTGTGGTTGCGAATCGGCAGGAGGATCTTGTCGCAACAGATCGATTTGAGGAGATTGGATCATGAGCTCCAAGTACGACTCGACAGATGCAGAAGCGAATGAGACGAACCGCGCATCGTTTCCCAGCACGCCTGACCGAATTTCTATGCCCGAGTGGTACCCCGACCTGCTCGCCTCCGTCGCCGGACGCGTTGCTGCTGGGCGTTCGCGGGCGATCGCGGCGGTCAATTCAGAATTGCTTGCCACGTACTGGGCAATCGGTGCAGACCTTATCTACCGTGAAGCCCAAGAAGGCTGGGGGACGCGCGTCGTGCTCAGACTATCGGCAGACATCCGCGGTCAATTTCTCGGAACGAAAGGGTATTCTCCACGCAACCTCAGGTACATGAAGAGTTTCGCCGCGGCTTGGCCCGAGTCTTCAATCTTGCAAGGCTCGCTTGCAAGATTGCCCTGGTATCACCAGATCGCACTACTCGAGAAGTTGGGCGACCCGGCTACGCGCCTTTGGTACGCGGCGGCAGCCATCGAAAACGGCTGGTCTCGCGATATTCTGGTGCACCAGATTGACACTCGGCTCCATGAACGCTCGGGCAAAGCAATCACCAACTTCGCGGCGACACTTCCGCCGGCAGATTCCGACCTGGCCCAGCAGGCCACCAAAGATCCCTACGTCTTCGATTTCCTCGCGATGACCGACCGGCGCAACGAGCGTGAGCTGGAGACCCAGCTGGTGACGCACGTGCAGAAGTTTCTGCTGGAGCTCGGGCAGGGTTTCGCGTTCGTTGGCGAGCAGGTTCGTCTGGAGATCGGCGACGACGAGTTCTTTGCCGACCTCCTTTTCTACCACTTGCGGTTGCGCTGCTATGTCGTCGTCGAGTTGAAGGCCACGGCCTTCAACCCCGGCTTCGTGGGGCAGCTCGGCATGTATATGGCCGCCGTCGACGATCTCCTTGCCCACCCCGACGACAAGCCGACCATTGGGCTGCTGCTCTGCAAGACGAAGAACAATGTCGTGGCTGAGTACGCGCTCCGAAGTTCCTCGATGCCCATTGGCGTGGCTGAGTGGAAGGATGCCATCACAGACTCCCTGCCGGAAGAGTTCGCTTCCAGCCTGCCGACGATCGAGACAATCGAAGCCGAGCTCGCCGGTGAAGAGATTTCCCCGGACGCCCACGATTGAACAAACCACTAAAAATGACCACCAGACTGGCCCGTGTCTTGTGGGAACGCAGCCGGTCATAGTCAGAGTTTGATCTCTGGTGAGAATAAGCGACTGAGCTTGGAGTTGTTTCGTTAAGATCAGATGATGCGCCATACGCAAGAAAGTTGGGGGAATCATGGCTTATGTACTTACTAACCGACTCGTCGTCGGTGTCGCATCGAGCGCGCTTTTTGACCTGAGCGAGTCGGACGCCATATTTCGCGCGGAGGGGGAAGAACCGTATCGAACTTATCAAGATGCCAACATAGATACTCAGCTTCTTCCCGGGGTGGCCTTCCCATTCATTCAGAGACTACTGGGGCTGAACGACCTTAGTCCGATAGGCGATCCCTTGGTCGAAGTGATAGTCCTTTCGAAAAACGACCCAACTACTGGACTTCGAGTCATGCGATCCATCGAATCTCACGGGCTGTCCATTACTCGCGCAGTTTTCACACAGGGCAAGTCCCCCTACGAGTACATCGGTGCATTCGAGATGTCCCTCTTTCTATCCGCAGATGAACGTGACGTAAGAAAGGCTGTCGAACTCGGGTTTCCGGCCGGCCGTGTGATGCCTTCTGATCTGAGCTACGCCGAGGATGGTGGCGAAGTGCGCGTGGCGTTCGACTTTGACGGAGTCTTGGCCGACGACGAGTCTGAAAGAATTTTTCAAGGCCCTGGCGGGTTGAAAGGATTTCAGGATCATGAGGTCTTCAACCTTGATCGATCTCTTAGCGCGGGACCGTTACGCGAGCTGCTGAAGGATCTACACATGATCCAGAATCTTGAAAAGATCAAGAAGCTGGAGCAACCTCAATATCAGCCGCGGGTGCGAATCTCGATTGTAACGGCCCGAAATGCGCCGGCACATGAACGCGCCGTGAGAACACTCAGCGCCTGGGGAATAACGGTAAACGACGCCTTTTTCCTTGGCGGTATTTCCAAAGGCTCCGTCCTTAAAGTTCTACGGCCGCATATCTTCTTTGATGACCAGGAAGGCCATCTCTCTGCCACGGCAGAATTCGCTGCAAGTGTGCACGTGCCGTATGGCATCGCAAATGAGTCACCACAGGGCACGGTAATTTCGCTCGACATATTGGAAACCGTGTCATGACAAATCGGCGTCGCCGCAGTTGAGGGGATAGGCAATGACGATCACTATATCTACGGCAGCACAGGGGCTGTCCGAAGCCGCGTGGGAGGACTTCGCGCTCGACCAGCTGGGGGAGCCGCTCGGCTGGCTTCCGCTCGCCGGCGAGAAGATCGCGCCGGGCACTGGGGAGCGCGAGTCGTGGGGCGAACTGCTCATTCGCCCGCGCCTGCTCGAGGCGTTGCGCAATCTTAACCCGACCGTTCCGGTGGAGTACCTGCGCCAGGCGCTCGCCGAGCTGACCGCACCCAAATCGATGGACGCGATCACCGAGAATCAGCGTATGCACGAGTACTTCGTGCACGGCTTTCCGTTCAGCTATCTCGATGCCAGCGGGGCCGAGGTGAGCCCCAGCATCCGCTTGATCAGTTCTGACCCGGCGCAGAACGACTGGCTGGCCGTGAACCAGGTGACGCTGCGCCAGGGCGACTATCTGCGCCGGTTCGACATCGTGCTGTACTGCAACGGCATGCCGGTGAGCATCATCGAGTTGAAGAAGGCGGGCAGCGAGCGGGCCACCGTGGCCGCAGCGCACGCCCAGCTACAGACCTACCTGCGCGAGTTTCCGATGGCGTTTCGGTTCTGCGTATTCACGCTCGCCTCCGATGGGCAGTCGGCGTCGTATGGCACGCCGTTCACTCCGCTGAACCACTTTTCACCGTGGAACGTCGACGACGACGGCAAGCCGGTGCAGTCCGGCACGACCACGGTCGACGGCGACGCGGTCACCGGGCTCGACACTGCCCTGGCCGGCCTCTATAACCAGGACAACTTTCTGCAGCTGTTGACCTATTTCACCGCGTTCGATGAGGGCGACGATGGCCTCACCAAGCGCATCGCCAAACCGCACCAGTTTTTCGCCGTGAACAAGGCGGTCGCCAGCACGGTGCAGGCCGTCGCGAGCAACGGTAAGGCCGGGGTGGTCTGGCACACGCAGGGGTCGGGCAAGTCCATGGAGATGGAGTTGTACACCAACCTGGTGACGCTGCATCCCAAGCTGAAGAACCCGACCATCGTCGTCATCACCGACCGCAAGGAGCTCGACGGGCAGCTGTTCAGCTCGTTCGATCGCAGCCTGCTGCTTCCGGGCAAGCCGGAGCAGATCCTGCGCCGCTCCGACCTGCGGCAGAAGCTGAGCGAGCGCAACACCGGCGGAATCTTCTTCACTACGCTGCAGAAATTCGGAATCAGCAAGGCCGAGAAGGATGCCGGGATGGAGCATCCGCTTTTGTCGGACCGCCGCAATATCATCGTCATCGTCGATGAGGCGCACCGCAGCCACTACGACGACCTCGACGGGTATGCCCGCCACCTGCGCGACGCACTGCCGCACGCGACGCTGATCGCGTTCACCGGCACGCCCATCTCCTTCGATGATCGCAACACCCAAGACGTGTTCGGCGACTACATCGACGTGTACGACCTGTCTCGCGCGGTCGAGGACGGCGCGACCGTGCCGGTGTATTTCGAGCCGCGGCTGATCAAGGTGTCGCTGGCAGCGGACGTCACCGAGGAGATGCTCGACGACGCGGCCGACGACGCCACCCAGGGGCTCGACGAGACCGAGCGCGCCCGCATCGAGCAGAGCGTGGCCGTCGTCAACGCGGTCTATGGAGCTCCCGAGCGCATCGCCGCGCTCGCGGAGGATATCGTGACGCACTGGGAGAACCGGCGCAGCCACATGATCAAGTTCATCGAGAAGCCGGGCAAGGCCATGATCGTCGGTGGCACCCGCGAGATCTGCGCGCTGCTCTACGAGGCGATCGTGGCGCTGCGGCCAGACTGGCATTCCGCTGCGGTCGACCAAGGCGTGATCAAGGTGGTGTATTCCGGGGTTGCGACGGACCAGCCGCCGGTCAGCCTGCACGTGCGGCGCACCTCACAGAACGATGCGATCAAGGCCCGGCTCAAGAACGTCGACGACTCACTCGAACTCGTCATCGTGAAAGACATGATGCTCACCGGCTTCGACTCCCCGCCGCTCCACACCCTCTACCTTGACCGTCCGCTCAAGGGTGCGCTGCTCATGCAAACGCTCGCGCGGGTGAACCGCACCTTTCGCGGCAAGGAAGACGGGCTGCTCGTGGCCTACGCGCCGCTCGCCGAGAATCTGGCCAAGGCGCTCGCCGAATACACAGCGGATGACCAGACCGGCAAACCGCTCGGCCGCAACATCGACGAGGTGGTCGCGCTCACCGAGACTCTCGTCGAGACCCTGCGCGGTCTCCTGGCCGGGTATGACTGGAAAGCCGTGCTGCACAAGGGTGGACCGAAGGCCTACCTGAACGCGGTGACCGGTGCCGTGAACTATCTGCGGGCGCCCGGCACGCCCGGAAACCAGATTGTTGAGGGTGAAGAGACCCTCGGGGTGAAATACCGCCGGTACTCGGGCCAGCTCTCGCGGGCCTGGGCGCTGTGCTCGGGGTCGCAGAACCTGGCGGAGCTGCGCCCAGAGGTGCAGATCTACGAGGAGATTCGGGTCTGGATGGCCAAGGGCGATGCCAATGATCGGCAGTTGCGCGGCGAGCCGATCCCCGAGGAGATCCAGCGGTTGCTGGGGGAGCTGATCGCGTCCGCCACGTCATCCGGTGAGGTGCTGGACATCTACGAAGCCGCTGGCATGCCGAAGCCGTCGCTGAGCGATCTGACGTCGGAGTTCGTGGCGAAGACGCAGCAGGCGCGCAACCCGCATTTGGCGATTGAAGCGTTGCGTAAGTTGCTGACCGAGGAGGCCGTGGCATCCACTCGTAACAATATGGTGCGGCAGCGGGCGTTCTCGGAGCGCATCACCGAGCTGATGAACAAGTACACCAACCAGCAGCTGACCTCCGCCGAAGTCATTGCCGCGCTCGTCGAGATGTCGCGGGAGGTCGCCGCCGAGTCGCAGCGTGGGTCGCACTTCAAGCCCGCGCTGACCAGTGATGAGCTGGCGTTCTATGACGCGGTGGCGCAGAACGAGTCCGCCGTGGATCTGCAGGGCGAGGGCAAACTCGCCGACATCGCGCGCGGGCTGGTGCAGGTGATGCGCCGCGACGTGCGCACCGACTGGACCGTGCGCGACGATGTGCGTGCCAAGCTGCGCTCGTCGATCAAGCGGCTGCTCGTGGTGAACGGATACCCGCCCGACCAGCAGCCCGCCGCCATCAAGCTGGTGATGGAGCAAATGGAGTCAATGGCGCTGCGGTTTGCGGCGGAGCGCTAATACCGGCGACCTTCTCGCGGTCTGCAAACCAGAGCACACCGACCGATGTGATTTTCGCAACGAGGGGTAGTCTGGGGAGATGGAAACCCTTCGAGAACGCGTTCTGACGTGCCTGGAGCAGATGGCGCCCGGCACGTCTCAGAATGAACTCGCGAGGCGCATCGGGATGGCGCCGAGCGCTCTGTCGCGTGCGCTCAATGAAACACGTGGACTCACGGGTGACGAACTCGTGAGCTTGGCACGGGAACTTCGGATGTCGGTCGACTGGGTACTGACGGGGGAAGACCCATTTCCGATCCGTATCGCTGCCCGCCACAACTTTTCGCAGATTAACGGCTACCAACTGTCACGAGCGGCGGCGGGAGAGCGAGCAATTCTGGACGATGTTGCTCTGGTGTTCCGCCAGGCAGTAGACGACCTGCAGCCCCTGGCTCGGCGCGCGGTCCCGACCGATCCATCCGAGGCCCGCGAGATGCTGCTCGACGCATTTGGCGCGGATTGGACACTTCACTTTGCGGATGCCGTTGAGCGCGTTTTCGGCATCGACGTCGTCAAACTAGCCATGCCCGACGCCGCCGGCTATTCGATGCAGTTGCCGAACGCAACTGTCATTGTTGTCCCGACTGAGAACTTCTGGGGTCGACAGAATTGGACAATAGCTCATGAGCTTGGGCACATTTCTCGAGCGGAGTACACGCCGATTGACGAGCCAGCTTCGATATCGGACGAGTCGGCGGCGAATGCATTCGCGGCGCAACTGCTGCTGCCCGAGGAGGAAATGCGAATGATCGACTGGTCCGCCACTCGCGGGCCAGAGCTAGCAAAGTTTCTCTGGGGGAGCGGTGTTTCGATCGGGGCGCTCGGCGTGCGCTTGGACAGTCTCAAAATTGATCGTCCCGAGGTGACGCTGCGCACCGGGCAGCTGATTCGCAAGTATCCACCAATGGACGTCGGGGTCTTCGACGACCCGATTAGTCAGCGGTGGGTTGCCGCCGGCCGCCGACGGTTTCCTGTCAGAATCCTTGTCGCGCACGAGAAATTTGAAACAACACGGCGTTCCCTGGCGTGGATGTTGGGTGTTGAGGTCGACGAAGCTTCCGACGAAGTGGAGGCTCAAACCAACCTGGATACGATGGCGACGGCATTCGGATTTGTCCCGGCGAAGTGACTCTCTTTTTCCCGGACAACACGGTCCTGGTGAACTTTGCCCACATTCGCCAGATCTCTGTGTTGGAGGGGCTTCTCCAGGGTCGAGGGCGCTGGGTGTCGTCCGTCGCGGCGGAGTGCGAAAGGTCCGCCGAACTTGTGCAGCTCGAAGACCTGAAAAACGTGCCTGAAATTCTCGGAGTCCCCATCAGATCTGATCGTGCGGAGCGTGTCGATGCCCGAGCCATTCAGATCCGACTGCGGGCGCCGGGTGACCCTTCTGGAAGGAGCTTTGGAGAATCGGAGACTATCGCTGTCATCGTTCGACGGCAGCTTGACGCAATGTTCCTCACCGACGACCGGGGTGCGATCGACTATCTGGCCGTGGGGCATCCCGAGATCAAGGTGTTTCGCACGACCGACCTGCTCGCCCTGGCCGTGCGTGTAGGGAGCTTCAGCGCCGAGGATGCCGTGGCCCATCTGGCTGTACTGCGCGAACGTCGTCGCACTCGTATGCCGGATTCAACGTTCCTCAGGCTGTTGAACTGATTCTTAGGAGTGTCTCTTGTTTGTTCATGCGGGCTGGAGGATGTCCATGAGTCGGGCTCGATCGGTACAGTTGTGTCATTAACGTGAAGGAGTACGCGCAGGCTCGACGTATTAGCGAGCGTGGTGTGCGCAAGCTCATCGAACGGGGGGCGCATCCCCGCGAGCAGGAAGCTGGGGAGCAAGGCGTGGGTCATTGACGACTCATCAGCGAATCGACACACGCGTTCTCGCCGACCGCTCACGCCTCGTTCGCAGGACGCCTTTATTCATTTCTTTGGCACGAATACCCTCGCCGGACTCGATTCCAAGACCAAGGAACGCACAGCTCAGCGCATCCGCTTTCTGCGTGGCAGCGATGCGCCAGCTTCGATCCTCGCGGACTGGTTCAACGGCCAGCCGCCCGCCGGCCTGAATGCGGGGTCCAACCTCGTTGCCCATGCGGTGGCCGGCAATGATGCCAGGGTGCGGCAGGTGCTCCAACGGAGACATGCCGCGTACCTCCGCGAACGAGTCGACCTGGCCCAGCGGGTCAGTGATGAACGCGCTATTCGCGGCCTGACCCGAGCCGACTGGCGAGTAGCGCTTGATGGTAGCGCCAGTCCAGGTAATTGGTAGCAAAGTTCTGACGAGGTGGTAGCGGCCCGGGCTTGGTGCCCGGGCCGCCGTG